>JBCDKV010000134.1:0-9774 GCA_038746215.1 Bacteroidota bacterium
ACAAATTTCAACTTATTTTTTAGAGAAAAATAAGTTGAAATTTGTGTTTCCGTCCATAAAACCCATTGAGCATACTTGTTGCGCGATCTCAAGAGCTTTACTAAAATTTTCTCAGGCATCACCAAAAACTTCGTATACCTTTAATTGCTAAATAGGGGTGCACGAAGCCTCATTTTTCTTGACATTTCAGGCGGAAACAGTCTGAGCTAATGTCAGAAAATCGCACAATGTGTCCGTTGAGCTTTCACTTATGATCGCAAGCCCGCCGCCAAAGGACTCATCGGTTCAAACATAGGTTTCCTGCCTTGAACTTCAGACATAGAAAAGGTCTTGATTTTAGGTAAGACATAGTGCGCGAACAATTTACATTCATCCAAATGCGGGTAGCCTGAAAAAATAAAGGCGCGAATCCCCATGTCCATGTAACGATGGATTTTCTTCAACACTTGATCTGGATTCCCTACGATAGCACCACCACAACCCGACCTTGCCCGACCAATACCCGTCCACAAATGCGGCTCAGCAAAACCTTCATTGTCAGCAAGCGTACGCATTTCAGCTTGTCGCGAAACACCGTAAGAATGTGCATCTAAAGCTCGCTCTCGAATGGCTTTTCCTTTCACATCATCCACGTAATACATCAATTTAGCAGCAGCCGCGCGAGCTTCTACTTCGGTTGCTCGCACAATGACATGAATCCGCAACCCAAAATCAACTCTCCGATTATAAGTGGCGGCTTTATCACTCATATTTTGCATGAGTTCTTGCAGACGTTGCTCCGTTTCTGGCCACATCAAATAGACATCACAATGTTCAGCGCATAAATCTACGGCAGGTGGTGAGTAGCCGCCAAAATAAAGCAGTGGCCCACCATTTTGCTGATAAGGCTTCATTGGGTCGGTCGAGTCCAATTGAAGCTCATAAAATTCACCTTTGAAGTTGATGTGGTCTTGCGTCCAGCCTTGTTTCAGGATTTCAATGACTTCGCGAGAACGCTGATAGCGCTCAGCAGAGGATAGTTTTGTACCTGGCAAGTCGGAGGAAATGATATTAATCGTCAGTCGTCCCTTCAGTAGATGGTCGAGGGTCGCAATAGCACGCCCAAGCATGGGCGGATGTACTTCTCCACAACGAATGGCTGCCAGCAAATTGATGTTGGAAGTGAGCGGTGCCACTGCGGAAGCGAATGTGAGCGTATCTTGTCCTACCTGATAAGAAGAAGGACATAAAATATTGCGGTAGCCCAAACGATCTGCTGTCAGTAGCACATTGGAAGTATTGTTCCAATCGCTCTTGTAGCGGACATCGTGATGACCCAAAAACTCATCGTCTCCATTGCAAAGTGGGGCAAACCAAGCAACCTCAGCCCCCTCCAAATGCGGCGATCTAATTTGTACGGCTGTGTCTGACATCTTTAAAGTAGTTTTGTTGTGTTCGTTGTTGCGCGATCTCAAAAACGCTACTAGGATTTATTCCAAGCATGGCTCAAAACTTCGTACACGCCTAGCTTGAACATCAAAAAAATAACAAATGACCTAGCTAAGTAACGGACAAACAATAAGTTCCACATTTTGACCGAGCAGATTTTGTTCTGATACAAGGCAAAAAACGTAGGAATCCTTCTGGCTGTCGAGGCTTTTTAACGCAGTAGCAGGGCAAAAGATGCCGTCACAAATCGGGAAGTTATTATTTGTCCGTTACTAATATCCGCTTCATTCATTCAATTCGTGTCTAAAATCAACCCTTTATACAATTCTAACTTTCGACTAGGACTGTACGAAATCTCATTTTTCTTAATATCTTACTTGGAAACAGCCTGAGTCAATGTAATAAAATTGAGCAACAAGTATGCTCAGTAAATTTGTGTCTCCGTCCATAAAAACCCTTTGAGCATACTTGTTGCGCGATCTTAGGAGCTTTACTAGAACTTGTTCAGAGTGCTACTCAAAACTTTCGTACACCTCTAATTTTCAATCACAAATTCATATAATCCAATCGCCGAATCCCAAACTTCCGCATTTTGGAGTCTAGTGTCTTAGCATTCATTTGAAGCAATTCAGCCGCACTCCCTTTTCCACTCACCCGCCACTCACAGCGTTTCAAGGCTTCTACGATGTACTGCTTTTGCATCTCTTCAAAAGACAAGAAATCCAACTCGACTAGGGGCTGTTGCTCGAAGTGCCAATGATCTAGATTAAGGTGATGACTACGAGAGAGGATGACCGAACGCTCGATGATATTTTCTAATTCTCGAATATTCCCTGGGAAGTTGTAGCGCATCAGCTTATTGATCCCCTTTTGGCTAATTTTGGTCACATTTTTACCCATCTTATCATTATACTTTTGCATGAAATGCTTCGCCAAGACGGGAATATCTTCCTTTCGTTTGCGCAAAGGTAGATTTTGGATGGGAAATACATTGAGCCGATAGTACAAATCTTCTCGAAATTTTCCTGCTCGTACCAATTGCATCAAATCGCGATTGGTAGCCGCTAGTACTCTTACATCTGCTTGTAAAATGTTGTTGCTGCCTAGACGCGAAAACTCTCCATTTTGCAAAACCCGCAGTAATTTGGCTTGTAACTCTAGTGGCAGTTCACCGATCTCATCCAACAGAATTGTTCCTTTGTCTGCCAGTTCAAAACGACCAATTTTTCTTTTGTCTGCACCCGTAAAAGCACCGCGTTCGTGTCCAAACAATTCACTTTCGATGAGATTGGAAGGAAGGGCAGCACAATTGATTCTCACTAAAACGCGATTGGCACGATCACTGAGTTGGTGAATGGCACGCGCCAACAATTCTTTACCTGTTCCAGTCTCTCCCAAGATCAAAACCGTAGCATTGGTGTTTGCTACTTCTTCTACCTGTCGCAATATATTTTGGTAGCGTGGACTAATGGTAATGATTTCATCAAAGCTGTGCTGAATTCGAATATCCTCTTGCAAATACTCATTTTCCGCCTCTAGCAAATCTTTGAGTTTTTTTGAGTTCTTCTAGCGCATCTTGCAGTTCTTTTTCCTTAGCCTTGCGCTCGGTGATGTCGCTTAAGATGACACAAATGTATTCTTCTGCTTTAAATTCTAGGAAATTCAAGCGCAAATCCACTGGAAAAACGCTGCCATCCTCTCGTTCGTTGACAGATTCGTAAGAAACGCGCTTTTCACGTCTGAACCAATCCCAGCGTTCTTCCCAAAATTCTTTTTTTACCCTCGGTGCGATGTCCCAAACGTGCTTTTGCAAGAGTTTCTCTTTACTAGTTCGGTGTACCTCTGCCACCGCATCATTTACGAATATGATCCGCCCTTTTTGATCGACCCAAAAGACCATGTCTCCTACTTTCTCCAGTGCAAAGGCTTTCATTTCCAGAAACATCTCTCCCTCTTGCTTAGCCGTCACGTCTTGTAAGATTCCCAATAATCTAATGACTTGCCCTTTGAAAATGCGGGGAACAACAGAAATGTAGATGCAGCGATTTTTGCCTTGCAAATTGGTGGTATTGAGCTTCATCTCGAAAGGAATGCCTTCCTTGATAGTTTGTCTAATGGCAGTTTTTAACCGTTCCAAAGTATCTGGTTTGCAAAGGCTGAACACCAATTCTGCGGTTATTTTTTGATCGGGACTTGCCCTCAGAATTCTAGCAACTTCATTGGTGTAAAGCACTTCATCGGTTTGCAAATTCCAGTCCCAAGCACCAATCTGTGCAATTTTATTACTAAATTCAAGTAAGTTCCGAAATCGTTCTTCATCAATATCTTGCCCACACGCTACCCCGTCCTTGTTATTCATGTGTTTGCTTGTGTTAATATTGCTAAAAATCCCCTTATAAAAACCAAGACTAAATTAAAAAAAGATTAGGTAAACTGCCAAATATTAGATCATATTTGATATAAAAAATTGGGCGTACAAGGATTTTTCAACAATAAAATACTGCGTATTGGATAAAGAAGATACGTTTTCTTTTTGTCGATAGGATGATTTGTTAGAGCATGTTTGGAGCAGGATTGAACTAGAAATCAGCAGTTTGCGGTTCTGACAAGGTGAAAAATTAATTGCATATCTGGATACGGAGTTTATTTTTCATACAGTCAGGTTCGTAAAATGTTGGTTTATAGGAAAATAGTGCTCCAAACATGCTCTTAGGGAATTGGTGCAATAAACAGATCAACAACTCAACGAATAAATAAAGTCTAGCTGCTAGCGATTGCCATAATACATACCTGAAAGCAATGATTTCTTGTCTATCACATTTAAAAAATTATTATTTATTATAATTTTATATTACTTTCGTTATTAACAAATTAGGGAATGTGAATTAAGTGAAGCTCGATTCCTGAAGGATATTTGGTTCGCATTTCTAAAGTCCTAGCAAACATGAAAGTACTATATTGCACCCTACTGCTATTCAGTAGCTTACTTAGCTTTGCCCAAACTCGTGATAAAGATCCCGTTGTCATTCGAGGCAATAACCTACCCTGCATGTTGGGTGTCACACCAGATCAAGTCGTTGCATTTGCCTACAATGGTAGTTGGCAACAAATTCCAGTGCAAATAGACGAAATTGTAGTCAAAGATATTTCCGATGCTTATGGTAGGAGAAATGATTGCTTGGATCGTTCTTCCGAAGACGTCGTGTGGGACGTAGAATACTACGCAGACACCAACACGGATGTCGGGCCAGACGATGATTTAAGATTTGATGCTAATGACGAATTGGTATTCATGGCAAAAGATGCTGGACAAAGCGCAAACACCAACAACTGTCCAAACGGCGTCATCGCCAATACAAAATGTAAAATTATTGTTCGTGACCCGTTGAATAATGCGATCTGGGGCTATGTCTATGTGTTTCAACAAACAGGTAGTCTCAACCCTAGTGCAGGCAGAAACTATGTCACCTATAATTACAGCTACGCGGATAACTACAAAACAGCCTACGATGTCTGTGTATTCAGCGGAACGAACAACAATCCTGAAAACTCGGTAGTCACTACGTCAGAATACAATACCGAATTTTCGCAACGATGGGTCGAAGATGTCCTGAAAATCACCGCTGGCAACGCCAACGGACAGGACATTCTAGACCGTCATCAAATTTTTATCAATGCAAATGCTTGCAATCGAAACGAGCAAGTCTTTTCAGATGGAAAAGGTCCAATAGTTACCAACAAAGACGGACCAGTTCGAGCGATTCGATCCGTAATGGGTGCAAAAAGTGGTACTTTCACCGAACAGACCATCAAATTTACCCAATATCAAGCAGCTTATACCATTTATTATCGCTTACATACTGCGAATGGTTACAGCGATGTATTCGATTTCAGTAGTGCTGCCACTGGTATGCAATATTATAGTGATCGTTCGCCAGCAGGCGTGACGATCAACGGAAATCCAGATGTAGTAGATACCGACGAGCCAGCTGAATGGGAACTTATCACTGGTAATCAAGGCTCGCTTGTCACTACTTTTGAATGGGAAACGGATATTACCTCAGGAACAAGGCAGCAGTTCAACGCAGGAGATAAACAGGGATATATCAGTGGCTACTATAGCGACAAAGGTGCAAATGCTGATTTTACCTGCACAGGTGACGGACGCTCTTATGGTTCCTGCGGATTTAGCATAGACACCAAAGAGTGTACAGATCGCAGAGCTGATTTCGATGATTATCCAGAATGTATCCCAGCCACCGTAAAACGCTTCACGGAATTTAGAACCCACTACTACTTACCGCCCAATACTTCTACCAGTCAAGCTAATAGATACGGCGATTTCGGAAGAAATCCGTTGACAACTAGTTCGCAGGCTATGGGTGGCTGTCAAGGCAGTGGAAATGAACCTACTTGCGATGACGGTATCCAAAACGGTGATGAAACAGGCGTAGATTGTGGCGGTTCGTGTCCGCCTTGTCAAACTGAACCTACTTGTGATGATGGTATCCAAAATGGCGATGAAACGGGCGTAGATTGTGGCGGTTCGTGTCCACCTTGCCAAACTGAACCTACTTGCGATGACGGCATCCAAAATGGCGATGAAACGGGCGTAGATTGTGGTGGCTCGTGTCCGCCTTGTATGATGGAAAGCTGCGATGCACCCACAGGTCTATTTGAAACCAATAATACAGGGAGTCAAATCACATTAAACTGGATGGCAGTTGCGAGTGCAAATACCTACAACATACAGGGTCGACAGGCAGGAACTAACCCTTGGCGACTGAATACTAGCAGCAGTACCAATAGCGTGACGCTTACCAATAATATTGTGAACGGTATAAGCTATGAATGGCGGGTTCGAGCGGTGTGTGATGGCGATGAAAGTCCTTACTCTGAGATTGCAACTTTCACGGCTGGTGATAATAGCGGCGAACCTACTTGTGATGACGGCATCCAAAATGGCGATGAAACAGGCGTAGATTGCGGTGGCTCATGTCCGCCTTGCCAAACTGAACCCACTTGCGATGACGGCATCCAAAATGGCGATGAAACGGGCGTAGATTGCGGCGGCTCGTGTCCACCTTGCCAAACTGAACCTACTTGTGACGATGGTATCCAAAACGGCGATGAAACGGGCGTAGATTGTGGCGGCTCGTGCCCACCTTGCCAAACTGAACCTACTTGCGATGATGGCATCCAAAACGGCGATGAAACAGGTATAGACTGCGGTGGCTCGTGTCCGCCTTGCCAAGTTTCGGTCTGTGAGATTCCTACAAATTTAGTAACCAATAATATTCAAGGCAGCAGTGCTGATTTGAATTGGGAGGCAGTGCCAAATGCAGTAGACTACACGGTGCAACTACGGCAAATTGGAAGAACAAATTGGAATACTAGAACGACGCCGACTAATATGGGAATTGCACAACCGCTCCGTCGGAATACGACTTACGAGTGGCGTGTGCGCGCCAATTGTTCGGATGAATCGAGTCCATATAGCGCGATTGCTACTTTCACCACTGCCAGCAGTGCTGCTGATCTGGAAAATAGAGGTGCGAAAGTATCATTGCCGCTTCGAGCCAAGGTATTTCCTTCTCCTACTAGCAATTGGCTATACGTGGAAGCTAACCAGCATGTGCAACGAATTCGTATCAGTGACTTCACAGGGCGATTAGTCCATGAAATCGTTGTGGACGATCTACAAAATCGTTTGGAAATAGATGTGAGTGAATGGATTGATGGGCACTATTTTGTGCAAATACAAGCGGAAGAAGATACACAATTGCTGCGTTTTGTAAAAGTGGAGTAATTGTTGTTGGCAGATGCACTTTTAAAAATATGATAATTATTGAATTAGGGTCGTACGAAGTCTCAGTTTTATTAATATTTTACTTAAAAATAGCCTGAGTCAATGCAAAGAATTCGCGCAACAGGTATGCTCTGTAATTTTCTTCGGACGGAAACACAAATTTCACTCAGCATATAAAGATTCGACCAACTTTTACATTCGGATAAACTTATCACATTTCGTACCTTTGCAAGTGCAAACAAAATCAACAAATCTTCAGCCCTACAAATTTCATGCAAAGAAAGAACTTTCCTATACTTTATTATAAACTGTCGGAGGATGCCGTGTTGGGGATTCTGCTGGGAACGTACGAGCAGATTATTCAAAAAGACATCCGAAAACTCCGATCTGTTTTCAAAAACTATCTGACAAAGGATTATAAACGCTACGGTGTCTATCCCGATACGGATTTAATCGAACCGCGGCTCCGAATTATAGAAGCAGCCATTCGTCCCACCTACAAAAATAATACGGCTTCTTTTCCGCTTTCTCAAAAACTGATCGTCCCAATTCCCGTGGTGACGGGCAAGGTGGAAGAAGGAGGATACGAATGTCATTTACCCCTCTTTCAGCAACAATTTTCCTACGAACGCGAAATGCAGTTCAAGACCCTAGCGGGTCATTTTGTCCGCAACTATTTAGCAGACCAAACCCCAGAGCAACTCTATAATTATTTACGCTATCCAAAGCCTGCCTTAGATTTTGTAACGCTTCGAGTGAAAGATGAAAATACTTTTAGTTGGAGCAGTTGGAGTGGACAGCGGCGTTTCCGAACCCTTAATCGCCTAGCGGTTCAAGTACCACAAAAGAAAAATAGTAGCCGAAAAAATACCTTACCAGAGTTAGCTTGGGAACGCGATTTGGAAGTGAGGCAATTGATCGAAAACATCCTACTCGCCAATGCAAATGTATTAGTGGTCGGTGCGAAAGGATCTGGGAAAAGTACCGTTATTCAGCAGTCTATTCGCGAAATTGTGAAGCAACTGAAAGGGCAGCAGGTCGAACACACCTTTTGGCAGATTATGCCGCAGCGCATCACAGCAAGTTCTAAATATTTAGGGGAATGGCAAGAGGCAGTAGAAAATCTGATTGGCGACCTGAGTGCAGCTAATGGTATTCTTTGGGTCGATCAAATTATGCAGCTTTTAATGTCGGGTGGAGAAGGTGCGGAAGATAGTATTGCTGCTTTTTTGATTCCTTTCTTACAGCAACAAAAGGTTCGCTTATTGGGTGAAGTGACGCCACAAGAACTAGAAAGTATGCGTCGTCTGTTGCCAGGCTTTGTAGAAAATTTTCAAATCGTGGCACTAGAGCCACTTCAAGAAAAACAAGTCCACGCCATTCTTACGCAATTGGCAGATTATTCGGCACAGCGATTGAAACTACCGATTGACAGCACTGCCTTAATGTTGAGCTATCGTTTGTTGTTGCGCTACTATCCTTACGAAGCCTTTCCAGGCAAAGGCGCAAAATTTTTAGCCAATTGTATCAATGTTGCGCTACTAAAAAAAGCGAAACGCATCACCTCAAGAGATATTATCAAGCAATTCATCCAGCAATCAGGATTGCCCGAAATATTTTTGCGGGATGATTTAGCACTAGAAACGGAATTAGTCAGGGATCACTTTGAAGCTCGCATCATGGGACAACCTAACGTGATTGAGCATTTGATCTCCTTGATTCAGGTCTACAAAGCAGGACTGAACGATCCGAACAAACCCATCGCTAGCATATTATTTGCTGGACCAACGGGCGTTGGAAAGACGGCGAGTGCTAAGGCTTTGGCAGGCTACTTCTTTGGGATGGGACAAGAAAAAATGCCTTTGATTCGGATAGATATGAGTGAATACCAGCACGCTGGGCAATTTATTCGCTTTATTGGCTACGGAAAGCAAGTCGGGAAATTGGTTAAGGAAGTAAGAGAGCAACCTTTTTCTGTCATTCTGTTGGACGAGATCGAAAAAGCGCATCCTTCCATTTTCGATGCGCTGTTAGGGCTATTAGACGAAGGCACATTAACCGATCATTTCGGTAGACAAACCAACTTTCGGAACACCATTATCATCATGACCAGTAATCTTGGTGCATCCAACCAACAATCGTTGGGATTTCGGGCTACTGACTCCAGCGAAGCGATCTATCATTCTGCTATCCGTAAGTTTTTCCGACCAGAATTCATCAATCGGATCGACCAAGTGGTACTTTTCAATGCGCTGAGTCGAGAAAATGTAGAAAATATCTTACATAAGGAGCTAAAGGAGCTGAAAAAGCGGGAAGGTTTTGTCAAACAAGGCTTAGAACTAAGTTTTTCCGAAAGACTGATTCAACATCTAGCCAGCGAGGGCTTCAATGCAAAATACGGTGCTCGTCCATTACAACAAACCATTGAAAGAGAGGTGATTGCACCCATGGCAAAGTGGGTCTTAGCACACGACAAAACCAAAAATAAACAGCTTCACCTCGATTATGACCAACAGTTATTGGTGCGTATGGATAAA
>JBCDKV010000135.1:0-9713 GCA_038746215.1 Bacteroidota bacterium
CGATTACGCGTATTTAAAGCTTCTATTTGAAATCTGTTTTGGCTCATACAGTATTTTGTTCTTAACGTCTTTTTAGCACTTTTTCCACTAAAAGAAATGAGGTCGATTGCAGCCAATTACAGAAATGTCCAGTAGTCTACATATTTAAAGCTTCTATTTAAAATCTGTTTTGGCTCATACAGTATTTTGTTTTTAACGTCTTTTCAGCACTTTTTCCACTAAAAGAAATGAGGTCGATTATAGCTAATTATGGAAATGTCCAGTAGTCTACTTGCACTTCAAAAGCATGTAACTATTTCACTGAGGAACAAGTCAATATACACACTACTGCTGCTGCTTATACCGTGCTTTCTGCTTAATAATTTCCACCAATCGTACTTTTAATAAAGAATCTACTACGACATCCAAGCTTTCCGTCTGCAATTTTTCACAAGCGATATCCAGTGAATCTGCCATGATCTGGTACTCCAGTTGGTACAAAGAATCTACAATTTTTCGATCTGCGTACAGCAGGCTCGGCGTTGGCGGCTCAGAGCAAGCATTCCAACTTAGTAGTAGCACTAACAAGCTCAGGATATTTCGTCGAATTGGATTCATTTATTGTACTATAGGATTTGTTTTAGAGGTGTACGAAGTCTCGTTTTTCTTAACATTTTACTTAAAAACAGCCTTATTCAATACAATGAAATTGAGCATACTTGTTACGCGATCTCAGGGGGCTTTACTAAGAATTGTTCTAAATATGTTGCTCAAAACCTCTTGCAACCCTAAATTTATTTAAACAATCATACCAGCGATAGCAGCCGTCAATAAACTAGCAATCGTACCGCCTACCAATGCCAAAAGTCCTAGTTCTGTTAAGTCCTTTCGCCGACTGGGCGCAATGGCGCCAATACCACCAATTTGAATACCGATGGACGCAAAATTGGCGAAGCCGCAGAGCGCATAGGTAGCAATAATTTTGGATTTAGCTTGCAATTCAACGCCAGCGTCTTTCAAGGTAACGAAGTCTGCATAGGCGATGAATTCGTTGATAACCGTCTTTTTACCCAACAATTGTCCCATAATGAGCAAATCGTTATTGGGCACACCGA
This sequence comes from Bacteroidota bacterium, assembly GCA_038746215.1. Classification (GTDB taxonomy): domain Bacteria; phylum Bacteroidota; class Bacteroidia; order Chitinophagales; family Saprospiraceae; genus JAAUTG01. The sequence goes on from JBCDKV010000135.1 coordinate 1,095, forward strand.
TGATCCAAGCGAAAGGCGCAAACAACCAACTAATCAAATAGGTAAAAGAAAAACCTTCGTAGCGTCCTCCCGTAGCGGCGATGATGCCTTCGTTCAGGTTGAACCACTCGCCTGGTCCGTTGATGAGCATGAAATTGAGCATGTAGACCAACGCTGTAAAGACTAAAAGCATCGCACCTACATTTACTGCCAATTTTAAGCCGTCCGTCGTTCCCCTAGAGATGGCATCTAATAGGTTATTGCCAGCATCTACTTTCACATTCAGTTCTTCCGCCACTGATTTTTCTTCCGTTTCTGGGATTAGCATTTTTGCTGCTACAATAGCAGCGGGTGCAGAAATAATAGAGGCAATGAGTAGGTGCTTGGCGAAGAAGACTTCTGCCTCTGGATTGCCACCACCCAAAAAAGTCACATAGATTGCAAAAACACTGCCCGCAATCGTCGACATGCCGCCTGTCATGAGCGCAAATAATTCGGAGCGACTCATTTTATCCAAATACGGCTTAACAATGAGTGGTGCTTCCGTATGTCCAATGAAAACATTAGCTGCCATGGCAAGACTTTCTGCCCCCGTCAGTCGCATCGTTCGTTTCATCAGCCAAGCAAAGCCATATATGATTTTCTGTAAAATGCCTAGGTAGTACAAAACAGCCGTCAAAGCAGAGAAAAACAAGATGGTCGGCAATACTCTAAAGGCAAATCCAAAGTTGACTGTTCCGTCCAATACTTTTCCATCGACTAAAGAACCGAATAAAAATTTGGAGCCTTCGTCGGTAAAGTTGATGACTTGCTGGAATCCTTTTGCAATGGCATCGAAAGCACTGTTCAGAAATGGGACTTCGAGAATTAATAAGGCAAGTACCACTTGTAGACCAATACCTGCTGCCACTAATCGCCAGTCAATGGCAGATCGCTTTTTGCTAAATATATAGCAGACAGCAAGTAAAATCGCAACCCCCAATAGTCCTCTGAGTATATCTGTGAACATATTTTTTGTTTAATCTATAAATGTTGGCTCAACATCCAAAATTTTGCTTATCCGAAGTAGCAGGCAAATCGTGTTTAACCTTTAATTAGCATATATTTATATACGGAATCTCAGTTTTGTTAACATTTTACTTGAAAACAGCCTGAGTCAATGCAAAGAATTCGCGCAACAAGTATGCTCAGTAATTCTCTTCGGACGTAAACACAAATTTCAAGCATTACTCAAAACTTCGTGTCCCCCTAATTACCATAGGGAAAGCACTGTTTTTAGACAAGTTCATCGGGCTTTTTGCAATCATACTACAAGCGGCAGCAAATGTAATAAATAATACGGTATAGGCATTGCACACTGCCAACTACTCAAAATTGATAGGATATACCTACACTCGGTGACGTACCTAATACTTGATGATAGGAAGCCGCCACATCAATCATCAGCGCATCTTTCAATTTTACACCTACGCCCAAGCTGACTAAAGTGGGTTGCGTAGCTATGCCTGCTCGCAGAAAAAATACATCCGAAAAACCGTATTCCATACCTCCTCTGAACCGAACGGGATAGTCTATATCTTTTTCTACTTCTGCGGTCAATAATATTTTATCGGAAGGAGTATAAGCAATGCCAGCTTTGTAAATACTTGGCAAAACAGCATCCTCCACCACTTCAATGCTGGCGGGACTAAACAAGTGAAACCCAAAACTCAAATTATTCAGTAGCTGTGCCTGCAAACCCAACTCAAAGGTAATTACGCCGCTGTTTCCATAAGTGGGAATACTAAAATTGATATAATCAAACTGCGCTCCGATGCTCACACCATCAAACAATTTCCTAGCATAGGTGAGTCCGATTTTTTGTTCTTGATAGTTTTCTGTCCCGAAGCTAGCGATACTCAACCCCAAAGTACCAAAGCCACTCGGATAAGCAAAAGCAGCCGCAATATTATTGATCGGACTAGCAATGAACTGTCTACCTGCCAGCACCAATACTTCTAGCTGCTCTAAGTTCGCCAAGCCCGCTTGATTGCTGAAGGCACTATTGATGTCGCTAAAAACGAGTCCGCTGCCTCCCATGGCTGCACCTCTCGCTCCCGATAGTGAGGTCTGACTATTTTGTGCTTGCAGAAAAATGGGAAATAGAATCAAAAATAGCAGTCTTAGCTTCATAATTAAAAATTAGGCGTGTAAGAAGTCTCAGTTTTGTTAACTTTTGACTTGAAAACAGCCTGATTAAATGCAAAGAATTCACACAACAAGTATGCTTAGTCATTCTCTTCGGACGGAAACACACCGAGCATACTTGTTGCTCAATTATCTTGCATTAACTCAAGTTGCCTACAATAAATATGTTGACAAAAATGAGACTTTGTACACCCTTAATTAAAAATGAGATGACGAGATATTAAAAAGCGAATATTCAGATAATAGCCAGCTAAAAATATATCCTCCCGTGCTACATAAAGCAGTTTGAAAATTCTACTAAAACCACTTGCTAAATCAAAGAATTAGCACGACTTTTGGCGCAAAATACAGACAATGAAGAAAGTATCCTTACTTACAGCTCTACTTTTTGTTACCGCAACGTCAATCTTTGCACAAACAGATTCGCCTGACTTCATGCGAAGTATCGGGAAAATCTACGTAGTGGTTGCCGTTATTGTTGTCGTATTCATAGGCATTATTGCTTTTCTGATCTACTTAGATCGAAAGCTCACCAAATTAGAGGATCAAATTAAAGAAAATGATTAAAAAAACAGAACCTAAAGCCCAGACTAGCTTTTACGAAAGTGTGCAAAACTACTTCGATAAAGCTGCTAAGCACACTGACTTGCATCCAGGTCTCTTGAACCAAATCAAGATGTGCAATGCGGTATATCGAGTCCACTTCCCCGTCAAAATTAATGGTGATTACCGCATCATCGAAGCCTATCGCGCACAGCATAGCCACCACCGCTCTCCAACCAAAGGTGGTATTCGTTTCAGTAATCACGTCAACCAAGAAGAAGTGATGGCATTGGCAACGCTGATGACTTACAAATGTGCCATTGTTGATGTGCCTTTTGGAGGAGCAAAAGGTGGCGTAAAGATCAATCGTCGAGAATATACCATCCCACAACTGGAAATGATTACGCGCCGCTATGCAATGGAACTAATCAATCGAAATATGCTCGGCCCAGCCGTCGATGTACCTGCACCCGACTACGGAACGGGTTCTAAAGAAATGGCTTGGATATACGATACCTATCGCACTTTTAGAGGTAATGATATTGATGCGGCTGGTTGCGTGACGGGTAAGCCAGTTAGCCAAAGTGGTGTGAGTGGTAGAACAGAAGCTACTGGGCGTGGCGTCTTTTATGGCATTAGAGAAGCCTGTGAGATTGCCGAAGATATGAAAAAGTTAGGTCTGCAAACGGGTATTGCGGGTAAGACGATGGCAATTCAAGGATTGGGGAATGTAGGGATGTACACCGCGACTATTTCGCAAGACGAAGGAGGTGCTGTCATTGTCGGTGTAGCGGAAGTGGAGGGAGCGATCTACAAGAAAGATGGCATAGATATTCACGATCTATTGCAATACAGAAAGGAAACGGGTTCTATTCTGAATTATCCAGGCGCAGAAAGCTACGGTAGTGATCAGCGCACCAAAATTATGGAATTTGATTGCGATATTTTGATACCAGCCGCATTGGAAAATCAAATTACCACGAATAACGCAGATAAAATTAAGGCAAAAATCATCGCAGAAGCAGCCAACGGACCAATCACTTCGGGTGCAGAAGAAATTCTGATCGCCAAAGGCAAGATGATTATTCCAGATGTTTATTTGAACGCTGGCGGTGTGACGGTTTCTTACTTCGAGTGGTTGAAGAACCTTTCTCACATGCGATTCGGCAGGATGGAAAAACGCTTTAATCAAAGAGCTTTTACACAAATGATAGACATGGTAGAGGAAGTGACGGGTAGAAGCGTGACAGATGCACAACGCAGCATGATAGCAAAAGGTGCTAATGAAGTGGATTTGGTTCATTCAGGTCTGGAAGAAACAATGATCAATTCCTATCGTCAGATTCGAGAAATCTGGGCGGCTGATGATAGCATTGACGGATTGAGAACGGCAGCTTTTGTGAGTGCAATCAATAAAATTGGTAGCGATTATATGGCTTTGGGTATTTTCCCGTAGCAAATAGATCAGAAATTAGACTTATTGATCTGTTTAAATTGTTTATTCGTTCAACTACAAGTCATTGATGTTGGAAACATTAAATGAATGACCATTTCAACAAGTCAACAAAAAAATGAAATGCACTTTTTTATCCCAAATGGAGTATAAATGTACCTATATTTTTATTTGAAAACGGGAAATTCTGCTTTTGCGGAATTTCCCGTTTCTGCTATAACTTTATGTGCTTAGAGCTTGTTTGGAGCAGGATCGAACTGTAAATCAATAGTTTGCGGTTCTGGCGAAGAAAATAATAGCGACTTTATCTAGATAAACGAGCAATTATTTTCAAAGTCAGGTTCGTGAAATATTGGTTTTCAGGAAGATAATGCTCCAAACATGCTCTTACTCCCCTTGTATAAAATAAACTTCCACAATCTCTCCTGCCCTAATTTTATAAATCGCAATGGCTTTCAGCGGCTCGTCTCCGATACCAGTTACTCGCTCTTGGTCGATGACCGTATCACCCATCACCATTCGATTGACCAATTCGCAGTGTAAATTGACTGTCCGCTGAAACATGGAGGCGTAAGCAGTACGCATAGCTGATTTGCCATCCATTATCAGCGTATTTGGGAAATTATATATTTTAACGCTATCTGCATAGGGTTTTAAGAAGTCTTCTATATTGCGAGCGTTGTAGGCATCCAGTTGCATTTGTGCCAGTTTTGCTGGAGATTCCAATGCTTGTGCTTGTGAAGTATTAAGGTTTTGCCCAAAAGAACAAAATGTCAGGCAACAGAAAACGAAGATAAGTGTGCGTTTCATAAAGATTCTAGTAAGAATGATTAAAGCCATATGTACTGTAAACGGGGTAAAAAAGTGCTTTCATTTTTGAAAAAAGTAGGTTTTGTTCACATCATTTACCACTAAATTTGAGGGTAAGTTTTCGCTTAGAAGGAGGTCGACACCCTCTCAGCGAATCAAGGGAGCAAAATGCACTTTTTTATCCCAAACGGAATATAAATAATACGTTTCTGGATATTGGGATAGAATAAAACACTCAAAATGCGATATGCTTATCTTAGTCGCAAAAGTAATTGACACTTTAGCCTAAAATTACTAATTTTATCTAGGCGTATACGAAGTTTTGAGCAGTACTTAAAATAAATCTAATGAAGTCCCTGAAATCGCGCAACAAGTATGCTTAAAAACTTGTATTTCCGTCCGAAGAGACTCACGGAGCATACTTGTTGCTCAATTATCCTGCATTGACTCAGGCTGTTTCCGAGTAAAATGTTAAGAAAATAAGACTTCGTACAGCCCTAATTTTTATTTCATAAAAGTTAGAAATTTGGGTCGCCCTTCTGAACGGAAAAGATGTCAAATGAGTCGTACACTTATCAAGAATACTGAGATAATTGAGTAGCAATTAAATCATCCATATACTTCTACTTCAATTTCTCCACATCAATGTAAAAAAGCTCTTTGGCTACCTTGAACTTAGTCTTTGGCAACTTAGTCTTCTGCCATTTGGTAGTCGGATAAATTCTGGTGTAATTCTCTTTATCTCCCACTAGAAGCGACATATCAAAATCTGTTACATCGGCTTTCCAACGATATTCAAGAACGATTTTACGCCCTTTGCTTTTCAAGCGATACTCAAAAGTTGGTGGCGTGGGATGGTACAAATACTGCTGGAAAAAAGCGGTGTAGTCTTGCTTGGTACATTGATTCACGAAGTCTATGAAATCTTGGGTATTGGCTTGTGAGATGGCGTAGCGGTTGTAAAACGAACGCAGCAAATCAAACCACATTTCATCGTCACCGATAGCATGACGGAGGGTATGCAACATCCATGCGCCTTTATAGTAGTGATCGCTCGTTCCCCAATCATCAAAATTGACATTGAGCGGTCCGACAATCGGTAGCGCATCCCGAATCAATGGTTTTTGGGAAGCTAAATAGCGCACGGCATCCTCATAACTATAAGTACATTCTACGTAGAGGGCTTCCATGTAAGTGGTGAAGGATTCGTGTATCCACATTTCCGCCATATCGTTAATACTGACACTATTCCCAAAATATTCGTGTCCCGTTTCGTGTACGATGATATAGTCCCAATCCATATCTGGCGGAATCAAACCACCGAGGTAGCCGCGCATGTAGTTGTTGCCATAAGCAATTGCTCCTTGATGTTCCATCCCTAAATAGGGCGTCTCGACCATACCGAAACCATCTTCCCAAAATGGATATTTACCAAAATATTTTTCAAAGCAAGCCAATACTTTATGGGTCTGCTTGAAGTGTTTTTTTGCTCTCTCTAAATTGTAGGAAAGTACGTAATAATCTAGCTCTAGGGTTTCGCCATCTTCGGCGGTGTAAGTTTCTTTGAAGTTGGCGTAGTCTGCTATATTCAACGTTACATTGTAGTTGTTGATGGGATAAGAAACGAACCAATCGTAGCGTTTATAGCCATCCTCCAATGCTTTTGTGCCGAGCAGTTCTCCATTCGCCACAGCAGTCAAATCTTCTGGTACTGCAATTTTGATGCTCATACTGTCGGGTTCATCCGAAAGATGATCTTTGCAAGGCCACCACATACTTGCCCCATCTCCTTCGCAAGCAACACCAATCCAAGGCACACCATTTCTGTCTGTTTTCCAGACGAAACCACCATCCCAAGGCGCATTAGCAGCAATGGTTGGTTGTCCTTCGTAGTGTACACAGATACTAACTTGTTGCCCTTTTTGGAGTTGGCTGGGAAAATCCACGAAAAAAGCATGGTGCTTCCTAGAGTAATTCAAGGACTTGCCCTTGTAATCAATCCGATTGATTTTCATATTCTTGAATAAATCCAACTGAATCTGTTGAATAGGTTCAAGTACCTCGAAGTGAATATCGACATAGCCAGCAAGCAGCTTCTTTTCGGGTGTGACTTTAATATCCAGTTCATAAAAATGGACATCGTAGCTACTGCGTTTTTCATCGAGTGTTCCTCGGAGGGTATCCGCTGCGGTAAAGTTAAATTTGGAAAAGTAGTTTTTTTGGGCAATCAAGGCTATTTGAGCAAAAAGTAATATAACTAAAAGTGTATACCTCATATTGAATGAATTTTATTGGAAAGGGAAAGTATAGAACTTGTTTGGAGTAAACAGATATAAAGGGCTGTAAAGTTTAAGAAAAAATCCACAAAATTTATTTATTTTGATTTGCTCTTTTGAGTTGTATCTTCGTAAGAGTTTAGAACTTGTTGGGAATTTTTACAAACTGATAATTGGGGTTGTACGAGGTCTCAGTTTTGTCAGCATTTTACTGGTAAACAGCCTGAGCAGTGCACGAAAATTGAGCAACAAGTATGCGCAGTAAATTTCTTCGGACAAGGTGATAAATTACCTGCATATCTAGATACGGCGTTCATTTTTCATGCAGTCAAGTTCGTAGAATGCTGGTTATCAGGCAGGAAAAACCCAAACAAGCTCTTAATTTATACTACTGGACATTTTAAATTACAAAACAAAGGAGAAGCGGATTACATAGCTACACTAGCCGCTTTTCTTAGTGTTTCTAAGTGTCCTTAGTGTTTTTATTGTGTTTTGTCCAATAACCTATTCTTAATTTCATATCACTTCCATGTCCATCATCAAAGCTTATCGCCATGTTCATCCCCAAAACTATACGCTTTCGTTTGACATTAAGCGCATGGAGGATATCTATGATATGACTAAAGGCAAGGCAGATACGCCGCACCGACACGATTATTACACCATCGTATTGGTCAAAAAAGCTTCGGGCAAGCATATTTTAGACTTTCAAGAATTTGAGTTGGCAGCTCAGCAAGTCTATTTTGTTAGCCCAGGACAGGTACATCAAATTGTGGAAATGAGTCGTTCGGTGGGTTTCGCGCTTACTTTTTCGCCACAATTCATGGTCGAAAATGGTATTGCCCACAATTTCATCGAAGATTTACATCTCTTTCAAGACTTTGGCTACACGCCACCTTTAATTTTGGAGGCTGAAGACTCCGCCCATTTACTACAACTAGCAGAGGAGATGTTGGTTTTCACACATTCAGATCGGAAGTTTAAGTATCAGGCAGTTGGTGCTTTGCTCAAATTATTTTTGATTCATTGCAATAATGCTTGTGCTTTGAATCAAGAAGAAAATACGCAGCGTGTCCAAGCTTCGGTTGCACTGTTGCGTTCATTCAAAGCACTACTCAATGAGCATTTCAAAACTTGGCACAAAGTTGCCGACTATGCCAACAACTTGCATATCACGCCAGATTATTTGAATCATGCGGTAAAATCGCTGACAGGAAAGGGCGCAAAGGAACACATCCAAAGCCGAATACTCATCGCCGCCAAACGCCTTTTGCGCTTCTCGGAGCTTCAAAATAAAGAGATTGCCTACGAATTAGGGTTTTCTGCCCCTGCTAATTTTAGTCAGTTTTTTAAGAAATGTACGGGTGTTTC
>JBCDKV010000136.1:0-9707 GCA_038746215.1 Bacteroidota bacterium
AATAGGCTACCATTCTAAGGTTGTAAACACCTACTGATCGGTAAGCCTCAAGGATTGCCTAGCAGCTCGTAACAGTAGGCTCGGCAATCCTAAGGGCTTACCGATCCAGTAAGTTCAAATTCCAATCTTAGAAGAGTAGCCACTAAATATACATGTAGAAGAAATAAGCTCTATACATGAACTTACATGAATAAAAACCCTAAATTTCTACAATTTAATTAGCGCAGCAAAAACCAATCTGTAACAATGATAAGTGAAAACCTATCAGCAAAAGTGAAGATCAATGGTCTTCTTCGGTAACGTCTTTGTCTGGTAATACGGCTCGTTCAATCATTTGGTACAGTTCTTTGTTTAGTCGATAAGTACAATGTAGGAGAGTAAAAAGGAAGTCTAATTACTCGGGATCAAGTTAATAACAACACAATAATAAGGGATATTGTAGAGAAATGCAAATTACATATTAAAAAATTTGCATTTCTGTTACATATTATAATGAAATTTTGATTAAATAAGATCAAAAAGATTACAGCACACAAAAATTGTCGTTGGTTGTTAATGTTTTGTACGGATTGTGCCAAGTTTCATTTTCGCCTTCAATCATTTCGTCGGCTACTTCTGGTCCCCAAGTACCAGCGGGATAGCCGTGTACGGGAATGTCTTCGTTCTCTTCCCAGGCTTCGATAATTGGATCGACGAAATGCCAAGCGGCTTCCACTGATTCGCCGTGTGCATATAGGGTCGCATCACCTTTCATGCAGTCTAGTAGCAATCGCTCGTAGGCAGCCGGAACGTGTGCGTCGATCAGCTCTGCGTAATGGAATTCCATATCCACATCTTTCACCTGAAAGCCCTGCCCTGGTATTTTCATCCCGAATTGTAGGGCGATCCCTTCATTCGGCTGGATGCGAATGATGAGTTGGTTTTTCACATCCTCGAATTCTTCTTCTCGTTTGAACAAAGGATGTGGAGGCGATTTGAAAGTAATGACGACTTCTGTTACTTTGGTCGGTAAGTATTTTCCTGTGCGGATATAAAAAGGAACGTCTGCCCAGCGCCAATTGTCCACGTAAAATTTCACAGCAACGTAGGTTTCCGTCTTCGTATCATTGGGAACATCTTCGTGATCTCGATAGCCCTCGACTGCTTCGTCATTCACCACGGAAGAAATGTATTGTCCTCGAATCACGTAGTCTTCCACTTCCGACTTTTTGATCGGACGAATGGATTGGAACATCTTCACTTTTTCTGCTCGGATGGCGTGTGCATCTGCCGTATTCGGTGGCTCCATGGCAACGTGCGCTGCAATTTGTAGCAGATGGTTTTGCACCATGTCTCGTAGTGCGCCATATTTGTCATAATAACCTGCTCTGCCTTTTACGCCTACTTTTTCCGTAGCGGTAATCTCTACCCGTTCGATGTAATTTCGATTCCAAAGTGGTTCAAAAATACCATTTGCAAAACGTGTGACGAGTAGATTTTGCACGGTCTCTTTGCCCAAATAGTGGTCTATTCTGTAGATACGCTCCTCATCAAAATATTGCAGTAATTCTTTATTCAGCGCTTTGGCAGATGCTTCGTCTTTCCCAAAGGGCTTTTCGATGACTAATCTACGCCAGCCTTCTTTTTCTACGTTCAGTCCATGCGCAGCTAGACATTCAGGTATGATTTCGTACAAGAAAGGCGGCGTGGAAAGATAGAACATATAATTGTCCATAGTGCCACAGCGGTTGTCGATTTCTTCTAAGCGCGTCTTCACTTTGGCGTAGTCCGCTTCGGCTGAAGTATCTATCGGTAAGTAGTAGAGCTTGTCCGCAAAGGCTTCTTCCATTTCTTTGGTTGATCGCTCTGAGCGTTCGATGAATTCATTTTCAAAAAAAGTCTTTTGCCGAAATTCCTCATCTGTGTATTCTGACCGACTAACTCCTAAAACGGCAAAACAATCGGGCAGTAATTTATCTTTATATAGTTCGTAGACCGCAGGTACGAGTTTTCGTTCCGCTAAATCTCCTGATGCTCCAAAAATGACTAAAATAAGTGGATCCATAAGTTTATTTTTTGCTTTTTGCTCTTTCCGTCAAATGTCGAAATTGTTTGGCGAATCTCCTAGATTGGGTAGCATATAATTTGAAAAAAGTCAGATGGTCATTTCCTACTAATGCGAATAATGGGTAAAATGCTCCATCTTGCGGCAGTACAGCTTTACTAAACTCTTGAAACTTAGTAAAGTGTTTGAGATCGCGCAACAAGTATGCCTAAAGATTTTTTATGGACGGAAACACCGATTCTCAGTTATTTTTCTCAGAAAAAATAACTGAAAATCGGTGTTTCCGTCCGAAGAGAATTACGGAGCATATTTGTTGCTCAATTTATGGATATTAATTTGAACTATATCTGAGTCAAATGTCAGGGAAACCGATATCTGTACAGTCGTTATTCGCATTACTAACGAAAGACAGGACTTCGTACACCCCCATATTTGAACAAGTAGCCCAGAAACTTCTGTTAAGTCTTTGTTAAGCATTTGGGTATCAAGGACATAAGAATCATATTTGCGTCTAATGAAAAATAGTACAATCATCAGGGTAGTTTTGTTGGGTGTAGTGGCTATTGTAAGTGTCATTGCGCTGCAAACCTATTGGGTCATAGAGACTTGGGATGTTAAAGAGCAAGAATTTAACGAAAAAGTCAATATTGCACTGAGGAAAGTAGCGGATGAGTTTGGAAAAATCAGTACGCTGCCGCGGTACGATATCATTGATCGGGTATCGCACAATTACTATGTCGTCAATGTCAATCAGGCGATCAATAAGGATAATTTAGAGTATTTTCTGCGCAAAGAATTAGAAGAAGTTGGGCTGCACGAGTGTTTCCAATATGGTATTCATAATTGTTCTTCGGGCAAAATGGTCTCTGGTGATATTGTTTGTCCTGCCATCACCAAAATTTTAGTAGCGGAAGAAATTAGCTCAGAAGAACTTCCCACCACAGATAAATATATCTATTATTTCGGAGTACGTTTTCCCAATCACGGGGGAAAGATTCTTTCCAGTATGTTCCCAACTTTAGTACTTTCTGGTATACTAGCCCTGACGTTGTTGTTTTTTAGCTATTCCATTTTTGTCATTTTGCGCCAAAAGCGACTTTCAGAAATGCAGAAAGACTTCATTAACAATATGACACATGAATTCAAAACTCCAATTTCGACCATCAAAATTTCCGCAGATGTCTTTCTGAACGACAACAATATTACCCAAAACGAACGACTCAACCGGTATGCGCAGATCATCAAAGATCAAAATCAACGACTCAATACACAAGTCGAAAAAGTATTACAGTTGGCAAAGATTGAGCGCGATCAGTTTAGGTTGAAGTTGGAGGAGATTCCAATGCACGAACTGCTCGAAAATACTTTAAAAGGAACAAAGCTTAAAATTGAAAGCCAAAATGGAACGCTGGAAACTGCCCTATCCGCGAAGAAGAGCCACGTCAGAGCAGATCGGTTACATTTGACGAATGTACTGCACAATCTGATTGATAATGCGATAAAATATTGCAAGGACAAACCACACGTAAAAATCAAAACCTTCAATGCTAGGAATCGGCTGGTGTTGCAGATAGAAGATCAAGGGATTGGAATTGCTAAAATACATCAAGAAAAAGTGCTACAAAAGTTTTTTCGCGTCCCAACGGGCGATGTACACGATGTCAAGGGCTTTGGGCTGGGCTTATTCTATGTCAATAATATTTGCAAGGGACATTTTTGGAAGTTGAAGATTGATAGTGAAGTGGGCGAAGGTACTCGTATTTCCATCGCGATGCCTTTGGCTTAGTTGGATTTTACTGGACAAAACGTAAAATGAAACACTAGGCATACTAAGAAAAGCGGCCAGCTTGACTAGGTGATCCCCTTCTATTTTCTCTTGTAATTCAAAATGTCCAGTAGTTTAAATTTAGAGCATGTTTTATTTCCTGTGAGCCAATATTTCGCCAATCTGACTGCTCGCTTCTTAGAGCTTGTTTGGAGCAGGATTGAACTAGCAATCAGCAGTTTGTGGTTCTGACAAGGTGAAAAATTAACTGCATATCTGGATACGGGGTTTATTTTTCATGCATTCAGGTTCATAAAATGTTGGTTTATAGGAAAATAGTGCTCCAAACATGCTCTTACATCTATCCTCTCACTTATATCTGAATCGTAAAAGTAGTTGGCACTTTAATTTTCGAAAAAAATGTCAAGCAAGCGGATAGACCTATCAGTTGTAAAATCTTTCTGTTATACTGCAAACGGAGTATATAATTTCACACTTCAAACAAATCCTCCATCGTCACCTCCGAGTGGATTTCGCTCAAATAATGACTGTTTTGAATAGCAGGATAAGTACTAATCAGACTCGTCACCACCGATTTTTTAGTCTTGGTGAGGTGTTCAAAAACGGCTCGTTTTCTGCGCAGTTTAGCGGCGTATTCTTTGGTGATGATGTATTCTTTGTTGGAAAACTTGGCTTCGCACAGATTGATAACGCCATCGTTTCGATCAATTAATAAATCAATTTGCGCGCCAGGTATTTCATCGTTGCCCTTATGATGCCAAGAGGAGGTTTGAGTAATCGTACCACTGATCCCCAATTTTTTTAGAATCTGTGGAATATGCAGCAGACAAATATTCTCGTAAGCATAGCCGCTCCAAGCAACATATTTAGGTGCTTTAGAAAGCATTTGCCATGAATTTTGGAGTTGGGTGTTGTTGCCTTTGATGAATCGGAGATAGAAAAGAGAATACAGATCAATCAGTCGGTAAATGCTTTGTTTTTGTTTCTTTTGAAAGGGAAGATATTTCAAAATAAAGCCACTTTCTGAAAGATCATTTAGGGTACGATTGAACGTACCGCCGTCGGGGAGTTTTGATTTTTTCAGCAAATCTTTCCTCGTCAAACCGTAGGGATGTTCAGATAGGGCTTCGATGACCGCGACGTGATTTTCTGCATGCTTAAAAAGTGAGTAGTAGAGTTGTTCGTACTCATCGGTAAGCAAGCCTGTAGGCGAGAAGCAAATTTCATTGATCAATTGGATGACGCTTTTGCCGCCGCTCAACTCATTCAGATAAAACGGAATGCCGCCCATGACCATATACAACTGGATGATCTGATACTGGGAAAATTTGAAGTTTTTTGCTCTACAAAATGCCGCTGTTTGATGTAAATTGAAGGGGTCTAGTTTTATTCTTCGGGTGACTCGATTGTATAAACCACCTTTCGATTTCAGCAATTTCTTTTTTATCCAAGAAGCGGTCGAACCACAAGCAATCAATACCACTTGATCCATTTTGGAAACATGCTGATTCCAAAAATATTCGAGGGCAGCAACAAAGCCAGATCTGGGCGTATCCAGCCACGGCATTTCATCTATGAAAACCACTAATTTTTGATCGGACTGTTTTTGCTTTTCGTACAAATAGTCCGTCAAATAGGAGAAGGCAGTTCCCCAATCTTTAGGCGGAGCTGTTTCTTTGTTGCCTTTGGTAAAACGAAGATATTCCCTGAAAAAATTACCGAGCTGTACAGACTTCGATTTTTCAAATGCACCCGAAAAAGAGAAAACGAAATGGGATTGAAGATATTCATAGATCAGGAAAGTCTTTCCAACCCTACGTCGTCCATAGACGGCTAAAAATTCCGCTTTCTCAGAAGCCATGATTTTATCAAGCAATTCGAGTTCTTTTTTCCGTCCAATAATTACATTTCCCATGAAAATCCTATGTTATAAACTGGAGAAATCTATGCAATTTAGGTACATTTCTCCAGATATTAGATATTAAACTGGAGAAATGTGTAGAAATGGAGAACTTTTCTCCAGATATAATGTGATAGGATGCGATTATTGTCTACGCTTGTAATTTGGCTAACGGGCTTTATTATTTGTAAATGAGAAGTGTGGATGTGGTAGTAGCACAGCAGTTTGTAAAGTAGACTTGTTACGCATTAAGAACTGAAAGAAAAACCCTTAGAGAAGTTCCAAATTCCAGCAGCAAAAAAGATAGCCTTGTCTCTGAGCATTTCAGATTTATTTCTGAATCTTTGGACAAGAATACGGAATCTTTTAACGCCGCCAATAGCATTTTCGACTTTCACTCTGACCCATGCCTTGACAGATATCAAAAGTTGAAGTTGAATCCGCGAGTAAAGCGGTACGCATATAAATATCATTGCCCAAAGCTATCAAAATAGCCTGCCCGTGCTGTGGACAGAGCTGCTCAATATATGATTATACGCCAGAGCGTCAGTGGCGACATTTGGACACCTGTGACCACGAGACTTACATTCACAGTCGCATACCTCGTACTCAATGCGCTAATTGTGGCATTCATAGAGTACTAGTTCCGTGGACACGTGCTTACAGCAAGTTTACCCTATTATTTGAGCATCATGCTATAGCGGTTTCGCCGAGCAGAAAATAAAAAATTAAACAAACAAGAAGATGGGCGACTTAAAAACACGAAGTATATTTGGTTGAAAGACCCTGAAAAATTGACGGACAAACAACAAGTGATTTTTGATGAACTCGTGCAAGACCAGACCCTCCATACCGTGAAGAGTTGGGAGTTGAAGGAAAATTTCAAGTCCTTTTTTGACTGTCAAAACGAGGCGCAAGCTTTACAGTTTTTCAAGGATTGGAAGGAAAAGGTAGAGGAGGACTGCCTAAACCCACTGCTCAAAGTAGCCAATATGATCGAAAAACATCTAGAGCGAATGCTCAATTACTTTAAGCATAGCGTATCCAACGCTATGGCAGCGTGTAAAAACGCTTCTATTCAGCAAATCAAAATGAAAGCCAGAGGATTTAAATCTGCCAAAGCTTTTAGAAATGCGATCTTGTTTCACTACGGGCAATTAGACTTGTTCCCATAAACTTTTTTCACTCAAATTCCCATAGTGCCTGAAAAATTTCATTTTGTTTTCAAGAAACCCTTTGAGCATACTTGTTGCGCGAATGCTTTGCATTGACTCATGCTGTTTTCAAGTAAAATGTTAATAGAACTTGAGACTTCGTACAGCTCTAAACAAAAATTAGCAATTTGAGAATAAAGTGTCAACTACTTTTGAGACTCAGATAAACATGTCAATCTTTTTAGCTTTTTTGCACGGTACTAAACAAAATAAAGTCAACATACTTGTTGAACGATCTCAAGAATTCTACTAGAACTTAGTAACGGTCAAATAATAACTTCCCGATTTATGACGGCATCTTTCGTCCTGAGCATCCCACCCGCTAGCGGTTCTCTTCGTTGAAAAGATACTTAATCTTTTCTGCAAGCAGCACTGCGAGAATGTTGAAAAGCCTCGCCAGCCGAGAGGATTCCTACATTTTTCGCCTTGTATCAGAACAAAATCTGCTCGGTCAAAATGCGGAACTTATTGTTTGTCTGTTACTTAGCGTTGCTCAAAACTTCACCCTCCCCTAATTCATATTTCTATATGCGGCTGGACTCATACCCGTTTTATTCTTGAACAATCTGGTAAAGCTTTGCGGATAGTCGAACCCTAAATCGTAAGCGATCTCACTTACTTTTTTATTCGAGTTCAACAAAATTGACTTTGCCCTATTGACGACGTAACCATCAATATGCGCTTTTATACTTTTCCCCGTCTCTTTTTTGAGCAGATCACTCAAATAGTTGGTGGACATATTCAATTTTTTGCCAAAATATTTGACGTGCGGCAAGCCATTTTGATCCAATTGATCGGATTTAAAGTATGCTTTCAATGCCATTTCAAAATCCGAAACGAAATCTTTGTTGATGTTCGTCCTCGTGTAAAATTGCCTATCGTAGAAGCGCATACAGTAATTCAGCAGAAGCTCCAAATTTGAAATAATCAAAGTCTGACTATGCTGATCCATATTTTGTGTATATTCCTCTTCAATCTTTGACATTAAATCGAAGAAAAATCGCTCTTCTTTCGGAGATAAATGCAATGCCTCTTTCAGATCGTAAGAGAAAAAGGTGTACTCATCAATTCTTTCACCCAATGCTGATTTCCGGATTAAATCAGGATGAAACAATAAAGTCCATCCTTTCTTCCCTTTCAAATCTTCTTTACTCGGAGCGGTGAAAACTTGTCCTGGACTCGAAAAAACTAGTGTTCCTTCCTGAAAATCATACGTACTTCTTCCATACCCAATTGACCCACTAATTTTATCCTTGTACATGATAGAGTACATGTTTAGGCTGAACCTGATATTGAATAAATCGTCATTCCAATCGGGTTTACTCATGGCTTCATTCTCATCAATCAAAGAAATTAAAGGATGTGCTGGAGGTGGCCATCCCAAAATTTCATGGAACTGTGAAATACTTTCTATGTTTAAGATGTCTTTCATTTTCCAGTATGCTATTTAGCTCAGTTTAACCAATCTCCGACTTACTTCCACTAATTTCTTAGCCGCCTCCATATCCGTCGCGTGTGGGTTGGGTGACTGCATCGGGAATCCGCCTTTTCTGCACGCTTTATCTCGATATAAAACACTATGCTGACTAAAATATTGACCAGAATATTGAGGTGCTTCATCTGATAACAAACAATGCAAGGATGCCTGAGCGGATTCCCAACTGCTATCACTAAAATTCAATACCTTAAAGATGGGTTTAGCAGCTGCCATCGCAGCTTTCATAAAAGCATTACCGCCACCACCAAAACTAGACCTTGCCCAACCTGGGTGCACCGAGTAAGTGGTTACGCCCGTATGCTTCAGGCGATCCGCCAGCTCCATCGCATACTGAATAACTGCCACTTTTGCCTCTGAATAAGCATCAATGTTATTGTATTTTCTATGCTTCCAATGCAGATCATCTAAGTGTACTTTGTACCTATTTTTAGGACTTCCAGCATGAACAACGGAGGAAAGTATAATAAATCGAGCAGGCGCGCTATTTTTCAAGGTATCCAATAGTAATTCTGTCATCAGGAAATGTCCAAAAAAGCTTGCTGCCATGGTAATTTCAAATCCATCTTTGGTATATTTTGGCTGACTATCCATATTGACCATTCCCGCATTGCAAACCAAACCATCCAAGCGACTATGTTTAGATAGAAACGCTTTTACAAATGTGCGTACGGATTGCAAATCTGCCAAGTCGCATTGGAGGACTTCGTAAGTTCCTTTTAGGTCTTTGAAGGATTGAGCGGCTTCTTCTCCTGCTACTACTCTACGACAAGCCATCACCACATGCGCCCCTTGTTTAACCAATTGCTGAGTAGTCTCAAACCCAACTCCTGAATTTGCACCTGTTACAACGTAAGTTTTTCCGCTGATGTCTTTTGATAATACAGCAGGATCACACCAAATTATATTTTTATTTGCCATAAGTATTAAATTTTATGCTACAAATTTGGCGTAATTTACAATGGTGAACTTAACAGAATCACTGTTTGTCTTAACAAGTTTACTGTTTTGCGTTTTTCTGCTTGCAAATCGTTTCAAGTGAATATCAACATCCACTTAGCTCGACTTTAGCCATTAGCAGTTGGCAGTTGGCTATTAGCCGATGGCGTTTAACTTATAGTGATTATATTTGCTTACACTCAGTAAAAAAGTGCGAGTGTAAGTGAATCTATTGTACTGATTTATAAGCACTTACGATACAAGCCAACAGCTAATATAATGCGCATAACGGGTAAAATACTTCATTTTGTAGAAGTAACAGCTTTACC
>JBCDKV010000137.1:0-9706 GCA_038746215.1 Bacteroidota bacterium
ACCGCTTTTGCAGCAACTCTGCCAGCAAAGTGATCTGCGTATCCTTTTTACCTTGAGTCCGATCCGCCACATTAGAGATGGTATGATCGAAAATCAGCGATCCAAAGCAACGCTACTACTTGCTATTCACGAAATCTGTGCGCAAATTGATCGCGCATTTTACTTCCCCGCCTACGAACTCCTGATGGATGATTTGCGCAATTATCGCTTCTACGAGAGTGATTTAATTCACCCCTCACAGGTTGCTATTGACTACATTTGGAACTACTTCCAGCAATCCTTCTTCGGTGAAAGTACGAGAGGGATGCTAAACGAGATACAAAGTCTGCAAAAAGCGGCTGCTCATCGCGCTTTCCAGCCTACTTCTTTGGCACACCAAAACTTTTTGAAAAAACAGTTGCAGAAAGTGGAGGACTTGCAAGCTCGGTATCCTAGTCTGCAGTTGGATGATATCAGAAGTGCTTTTAGAAAACCTTAGTCTTGCTTTGTGGGTTTTTCTATAACAAGTAGAAAATTAAGCAGGCCCATCAATAACATAGAAAAGATGCTAAAAGCGAAAGATCAGCGGGAAAAAGACTTACGGAAACAGCATATATTAGATAGTGCAGAAGCGGTCTTGCGCCGCAAAGGTTTGAATGGATTGAGCATTAGTTCAGTAGCGAAGGAAGCGCACCTAGCTCAGGGAACGCTCTATCTTTACTTCAAAAAGAAAGAAGATATTATCGCGCAACTGACCGTGCGTTCGAGGGTACGACTGTTACAAATTTTTCACGATAGCATCAATGCTTCCAGCGATCCTTTGGAACAAATCCGTAATATTATGTACGCCAATCTCAAATTTTTCAAAGGAGAGCGTATCTATTATGAACTCACTTCTTTTTACGAAGCTACCCTGCAGCAGGAAGAACCACCCGCCCTGAAACAGGCGAGCAGGAACATCACTGCGCTAGTAGTATCAGTATTGGATCGTGCTAAGAATCAAGGCGTTATCCGTTCTGATATTAATGCAAGCGAATTCACCTATATGATTTGGGGAACTTGTACGGGCATGGTACAATTAATTGATTTAAAAAGCCAAGAAATCGAAGATAACCTGCAAAAGGCTTCCGATAAAGTCTACGATACCTACGTTGATTTTGTAATTCAAGGAATGCGAGTGTAAATGTATTTTTCTTTTCAGAATGAAAATATCTACAAGTTTAGCTGAGTAGCTAAACTTGTCAAAGTGTCCATTCCTTCTTTCTTCTAGTACACTTGTGAGTATCGCTCAAAACTTTGTGGTCAACGCATAAAAAACGATGAGTTAGACTCATTATAATAGTTATATCGATTGCCAAAAGCGCGAAATCTGCCTTCCAAAATTATATTTTTACTAAGTTTTTCAACTGATTTAAATAACTCATTTACAAATACTTATTACTGATTATAAATTTTATTCAAAAAAAGTAATCTAAAATCTTAAACAAAAATGAGCGTCGTTCATTTATAGAACCGTATCTTTTGATGATACAACACTATAATGAAACTACATCCAATCAATCCACAAATTATAAAATCATTTAAAATTTCTGTAATGAAACAATTAGTGCCTTTCGTAAAGGTGCTAACAGCCATTGCTATGTCCGTATTCATGGCAAGCTGTAGCGCAACTTTACCCGATGAATCCAGTTCAGCAGAAGCAGTGAGCGTGGAAGAGAAAGCAGCAGTCGTTTTAGTCAAAAAAGAGGATTTAAGCCTTTTGGAAGTAAAAAATAGTCCACGCAAGCAAAGTAGTTTGATTAGCGGTCGTGTCATTCCTAGAAATACCACGCAGCTATTTGCAGAAGTTCAAGGTAAAATCAAACCAAGCAAACGCAGCTTTAAAGCTGGAAGTAACTTCCGAAAAGGAGAGCCTTTGATTGAAATAGAGCGCAAAGAGTTTGAATTGAGTTTGGAATCACAGCGTGCAGCTTTGCTTAATGTATTGACGGGTATCTTACCCGATATAAAATCAGATTATGCAACAAGCTACGAGCAGTGGTTGGACTATGTGAAAACCTACGATTTTGGACAAACGCTAGCCAGTCTACCTGATCCTAAGTCGTATGAAGAAAAATTCTTTTTGACCAGCAACCAAGTCTACAGCCTTTATTATCAGATTAAATCACTAGAAGAGCGGCTGGATAAATACACCATTGTTGCACCTTACACGGGTACGATCACGGCTACTACTGTAGATGTAGGTAGTTTGGTTTCACCTGGACAAGCTTTAGGCACGATTAGTAACAGGATGCACTACGAGTTGGAAGCGGGTATGCCGTTAAGCATTGCGAACCAACTGCAAATAGGCGATCAAGTCACTTTTAAAAGTAATGAAATCGCAGGGACGTGGACAGGGCGAGTCGTACGCATTAACAACTTAATTGATCCCAGCACCCAAAACATTCCAGTCTATTTTAGTTTGCAAGGCAAAGGCTTACGTGCGGGTATGTATTTAGAGGGGGAAATAGCTACTAATAAGACGGCGGCAGTGACAGCTATTCCTAATGCCGCTTTGAGTAGAGATGAGAGCGTTCTGATTTTAGAAAAAGATGTCATCACTCGAAAAAACGTCCAGCCCATTGATTTTCTTACCGATTCCATTCTCGTTAAAGGACTCAATGACAGTGATTTAGTCATCCTCAACCAGTTTGACATTCCGATGGAAGGAAGTAAGGTAGGGATGTAGTTGCTTATTATTAGTTAAATATGCGAATAACGGGTAAAACGCTCCATTTTGTATCAGTAACAACTTTACTAAACTTTTGAACCTCAGTAAAGTGTTTGAGATCGCGCAACAAGTATGCTCAAAGGTTTTTATGGACGGAAACACCGATTATCAGTTATTTTCTCTGAGAAAAATAACTGATAATAGGTGTTTCCGTCCGAAGAAAATTACTAAACATACTTGTTGCTCAACTTGCGGATATTGACCTGAACTATATCTGAGTCAAATGTCAAGAAAAATGAAATTTGTACAGTCGTTATTCGCATTAAATATACAAAGCCTGTTTTTACACACTTTGAGTATTCAAGTAGCTTATCACAGCAATTCTCCTGTAAGAAATTCTAGATAGTTTGCAAAGTCTGAGGGTTGGTACTTGTTGTGGTCTAGGAGGCTTTGTAAACTTAGCTTTACAGATGTAACTGCACGCCAAACTGTCCGCTTTCAAACGAGTAAAATAGTGTTCGCCCATTAGAAACCTTGATACATCGCAAAATAGAATGAACCAGCCATGACAGGACTTCTATAGCCCTAATTCCCAATAAGTACTAAATCAAGATCATGAAAAATATCATACAAGCATTCATACAAAAGCCTCGGATGGTAGACATCATCGTTGGCTTAATCATTGTCGTTGGCATTGCGACTTTGGCGACGATGCGCTCCAATTTTTTACCGCCAGAACCCATCAATTTTGTGTTGGTCAATGTCACTTATCCAGGCGCATCACCGCAGGAAATGGAAGAAGAAGTCGTCGATAAAATTGAGGATAACCTGGATGGACTGAAAGGCATTGATCGAGTCACTTCCAGTTCACAAGAAAGTTTTGCTAGCATTCGGGTAGAATTGCTAGAAGAAGCCGACCCGAATGAAGTCTTACAAGACGTGAATAATGCGGTCGACAAGATCACCACTTTTCCAGCGGGCATCGAGACACCCGTTGTTTTTAAAAAAGAAATCCTCAACTACACCATGACTTTGGGGATGGTAGGCGATGTCAGTTTGAGTGTCTTGAAAGATCATGCCAAACACTTAAAGGATGAATTAACCTACTCGCCGAACCTATCGCAAGTTTTTTTAAGTGGCTATCCAGAAGAAGAAATTGAGGTACGCTTGCGAGAAAACGATTTACGTGCTTATCAATTGACTTTCGACGAAGTAGCAGGTGCTATTCAAAGCACGAATATCAAGGCTTCGGGCGGTGAAATCAAAACCGATGAGCAAAACATTTTGATTCGTTTGGATAATCGGGAATACTATGCGCAAGGCTTAATGAATACGGTGGTGAAAGCAACTCCCGATGGTAAGCTAGTACGGCTGCGTGATGTGGCAAGCATCAAAAATCAGTTTGCCGACAAGCCCAATGGTACTTTTGTGAATGGAAAACCCGCCGTTATTTTAAAGATTTTCAGTCGAAGCGAAGAAGATATTCTGGCGAATGCTACTTTTGTGAATGAGCAAGTCGCACAATTCAACAGGCAACACGAAGGCGTGGAAGCAGTCGTTATAGAAGACAAAGCGATTTCACTAGCCGATGCTATTGGCACTTTACGCGACAATGCTTGGCAGGGGATTTTACTCGTAATGATCGTATTGGGCTTATTTTTAAACCCACGCATTGCCTTTTGGGTAGCTTTTAAGATTCCAGTTGCGCTACTCGGTATGTTCATCATCTCCACTTTCTATGATCTAACCATCAATCAAGTCTCCCTTTTTGGACTCATCATCGTGTTGGGAGTCATCGTGGATGATGGCGTTGTGGTAGCGGAAAATATCTACCAACGTTTTCAAGGAGGTATGAGTCCGTTGCAAGCGGCTATTAAGGGTACTATCGAGGTGTTTCCAGCCATTTTGTCTTCCTTGGCAACGACTGCGGTTGCTTTTTCCCTCTTCTTTTTCTTCGATGGGCAATTGGGGGATTACTTTTCCGATGTTTCCTTTGTCGTTTGCGCTACTTTATTTGTCGCCCTATTGGAAAGCATGCTTATTTTACCCGTCCACATTGCACGATCCAAAGCCTTAGACCGCAATGCCAAAACATGGAAGCTCACCAAATGGACGAATAATTCCTTACTGGTTTTTAGAGATAAAGTGTACGCTGCAATTATTGGATTCAGTTTAAAAATACCCATCTTAGGTGTTTTAGCGGTATTGGGCGTCATGGTTCTAACGGTAAGCGCAGTAGGTTCAGGTACGATTAAAAGTACTTTCTTTCCTACGATTGACCAAGACGTGATTACTGCGAGATTGGAGTTGCCGCTAGGTACAGATGAATCTATTACCTCAGCAAGACTGGAAATGATGGAAGAAAAAGTGTGGGAGGTGAACGAGCAATACACCAGTGAACGCAGCGATGGTAAGCAAGTGATTAATTATGTCGAGCGTGTTATTGGTCCGAGCAGCCATGAAGGTTATTTGAATATTTACATGTTGGAAGGCGATAAACGAGGGATTCTTTCCTTTGAAATTGCGAACAGCATTCGAGCGGCGGTTGGCCCAATTCAAGATGCACGAAATTTATCTTACGGCAGCATTGCGGTCTTCGGGAAACCCGTTTCCATTGCTTTGGTGGGCAGAAATATGGATAATTTAAGAGTCGCAAAAGATATGGTACGCCAATTTTTAGAGGAACGAACCGACCTGAAAGACGTGACCGATACCGATCAATTGGGTGTACCAGAAGTGATGATGGAGTTGACACCGAAGGCTAAATTTTTAGGACTTTCGGAAGCGGTGGTTTTCAATCAAATTCGCAAAGGTTTCTTTGGATTAGAAGCACAAAGCGTGCAAAGGGGTGACGAAGAAGTTAAAATTTGGCTGCGTTATGACGAAGCAGATCGAAGAAGTTTGGAAGATGTCAAACGAATGCGCTTGCAATTACCCAATGGCAGTAGCTATGCCATCGAAGAACTCGCAACTTTCCAACAAAAGCAGAACGTAGCAGTCATCAATCATCAAGATGGTATCCGCGAAATCAGGGTGGAAGCAGATGTCGCTAATCTGCTAGTTTCTGTTCCCGCAGTTTTAGCAGAAGCAGAAGCTACTGTCTTAAAAAGCGTACAAGATAAATTTCCCAACATCAAATACACGCTAGAAGGAGAAGCGCGCCTGTCTTCTAAGACTCAAAACTCTAGCCAAACACCGAGTATGTTAGTTTTCATTATCATCATCGGTATTCTATTACTCAACTATCGTTCGGTGGGCAAAACCATTGCCATCCTTTCCATGCTGCCATTTGCTTTCGTGGGCGTCGCTTGGGGTTCTTTCTTGCACAATATTCCAGTGAGTATTTTCTCCGTTTTGGGCATGATTGCACTGTGGGGAATTCTAATCAATAATGCTTTGGTACTGGTCTCCACCTACAACGATAACATCAAAGAAGGGCTTTCCGTGAAAGCAGCCTTACAAACGGCGGCGCTTTCAAGGTTCCGCCCAATTGTACTGACGACCATCACGACAGTTTTCGGACTAGCACCATTACTACTTAATAATTCCATCAGTGCACAATTTCTGAAGCCCACTGCCATTGCCATCGCTTATGGTCTGATTTTCGGCATGATTTTGACCCTGATCTTTCTACCTTCGATGATGCTCGCTATTGCTCATTTGAAGTACTATTTCAATCGCTACATCCGACGTATCCAAGACATTCGTGCCGCAGATTTGGATGTAGTCATCCGAGAAAAACGTAAAGAATTGGCTTGATATACTTAAGCTCGACTTCAGCTATTAGCAGTTGGCTATTAATGCGAATAACGGGTAAAATACTCCATTTTGTGGCAATAGCAGTTTTATTAAACTTTTGAAACTTAGTAAAGTGCTTGAGATCGCGCAACAAGTATGCCCAAAGATTTTTTATGGACGGAAACACAAATTTCAACTTATTTTTCTCCAAAAAATAAGTTAAAATTTGTGTTTCCGTCCGAAGAAATTTACTGAGCATACTTGTTGCTCAATTTGCGGATATTAACCTGAACTGTGTCTGAGTTAAATGTCAATAAAAATGAAATCTGCACAGCCGTTATTCGCATTATTAGCCAATAGCATTTAGCTTACAGTGATTAGATCTATAAAGACTTATGACACAAACGAACAGATGAACCTTTTGGATTACACAACAAAAGAGAAGCAGATTATATGGCTACACTAGCCGCTTTTCTTAGTGTTTCAATTTGTGTTTTGTTCAGTAGTGTACAGCTAATAGCAAAAGGCTAGAGTCGAGTTAAGGGAACTTGTAAAAAATAAAATAATGAAACTCATATCTATATTTTTCATCGCTTTTCTAGCTCTACAAAGCTTTGGTCAAAGCCAAATCAGCTTAGCAGAAGCCATTGCAAAAGCGATCGCGCAAAATCCATCCATCAAAATACAAAAGATGGAAAGTCAAATGGCGGAAAACAAAGTCTTCAAAGCCAATGCAGGCAAATTACCTACGATAGATGCCGTCGGTAGTGCTACTTACGCCAATAATTTTGCAGATGTCAAATTGCGTACCTTCCAACCTGATCCTGAGTTCATCGAAATTGACGAATTTGGGGTAGAAACTTGGAATGCTAATTTGGGTGTACAAGCCAATTATGTCATATTCGATGGTGGTCGTAGCGATTATCGTTTGCAGTTGCTACAAGGCTTATCAGATGTGGAACAAGCCAAGCAGCAAGTTTTGGTGAATGAAACCACCTTGGGTGTATCGCGGCTCTATCTGGAAATTTTGAAGCTACAAAATCAAGCGGCTTTTCTATCGGAAAACATCGAAAATAGCAAAGCTCGTATTCAGAAGATGGAAGACCGTAAACAGTTTGGACAAACCAATCAACTGAGTATTTTACAGCTCCAAACAGCCCTGAATCAGGATGAAGCGGCTTTGGATGATGTTTTGCTTGTCAAAGCTAATTTAGTTAGGGATTTGAATTTCCTAATGGGTGCAACCTTGGAAGAAGACTTTGAGGTACTAGCAATAGATCGGCAAGTAGCATTACCCAATCTGGAAACTGTTCAGGCAGCTATTCTTAGCAATAATCCACAACTTAAACTAAGCAAATTGGGGATCGCAATCGCAGGGACGGAGCTACAATTGAACCAATTAGACCGACAGCCCAGCGTTGCTGCTTTTGCTACGGTTGGCTATAACTACCAAAATAATGATGTGCAGCAATTGGCGGAAATTCAGACCGCAGGCGTGATGCTGGGTTTTAATGCCCGCTATAATTTGTTTGACGGTGGTATACGTAAAAATCGAATTCAGAATGCTCAAATCGGAGTGGAAATTGCTAACAGTAGGCGACAATTGTTGGAAGAGGATTTACGCAATCGTGCATTAAAAGAACACAGTTCGATCGTACTGCTGCAAAGCCAACTGGCACGCGAACAACAAAATCTAAAAACCTTCGAGGAAGCCTACACTAAGACTCAGGACTTATTTGAAGCGGGCAAAACCAATAATTTAGCCTTGCGGGATGCACAGCTAGCAAGACTGAATGTGTTGTTGCGCATCGATCAGTTAAAAGTAGATGTTTTGATGGCAGACATGCGCTTGCAACAGTTGATGGGAAAGTTGTAATTGATTTTAAGGGAATTTGTAAATACAACCTACCCAAATTATAAAACATGTGAATAACGGGTAAAATACTTCATTTTCTGGCAGTGATAGTTTTACTAAACTTTTAAGACTTAGTAAAGCGTTTGAGATCGCGCAACAAGTATGCCCAAAGGTTTTTTATGGACGGAAACACAAATTTCAACTTATTTTTCTCTAAAAAATAAGTTGAAATTTGTGTTTCCGTCCGAAGAGAATTATGGAGCATACTTGCTGCTCAATTTGCGGATATTGACCTGAACCATATCTGAGTCAAATGTCAAGAAAATGAGATTTGTACAGTCGTTATTCGCATAAAATGCTAAAAAATAAATTCTTACGCTGCTTCGTACTACGTACTTGTAAAAGTTTGCAAGAAAAACAAAGTTTTTGTCCTCGTCGCTCCTTGCACTTGACACTTGCGCTTCAGAGCTATGTGGTTATATATTTCCATAGAATATGTCCTATTTTGCAGCTCACTGCTATGAGCCTTAGGGATTAGAAAAGCGAAGCACTTAAAAATTCAAACACCATGTTTACAACAGCATACATCACCTACTTCCAAGAACTAGAGCAAAACAACAATCGAGCGTGGTTCAACGAAAACAAAAAACGCTACGAAACAGCCGTCAAGAAGCCCTTTCAGAACTTTGTGCAACAACTAATTGATGCCATGCAAATGACCGATCCTGATATTTTAATCGCGCCGAAAGATGCTATCTTCCGCATCAATCGCGATATTCGGTTCAGCAAAGACAAAACGCCTTATAAAACGCAAATGTCAGCAGCAATTAGCAAAAACGGGAAAAAAGGCAACACGACGCCGGGACTGTACATTGCTATTGGTGCCAATGAAGTGTTCATGGGCTGCGGTGCAATGTCGATGAGCAAAGATCAATTGCAGGCAGTTCGGCAACACATCGCTCATCATTTATCCGACTTTCAGGCGATCATTGAAGACGAAACATTCAAGCAAACTTTTGGCGAGATTACAGGAGAAAAAAACAAACGTCTTCCCAGTGAATTTGTGGAGGCAGCGGAACAACAACCACTCCTCTACAATAAACAGTTTTTAGCATCTACCACTTGGGAAGCGGAGCGTATCTTAGCTCCCGATTTTGTAGCACAAACTGTTGCCTGTTACGAGCAAATGCGTCCTTTTGGTCTATTTTTAGGTGAAGCACTGTAGGGCAAGTAAATCAGGAATGAGTCAAGGTAACGACTTACTACATAGCTCGCTTTAGACTACTGGACATTAGGGTAAAACAAACCACTAAGGCACTAAGAAAAGGGTGTGACCGCCGCGTGATGTAACGCAAATAACTATATTTACATTAAAAATTTATGAGTACTAGTAAAATTATTAGCAAATCAGGTAGAAAAATTAC
>JBCDKV010000138.1:0-9667 GCA_038746215.1 Bacteroidota bacterium
GATTGACTCAATTCTCCCTTTCGCCAAATTGAGGTAGGAGTTATGCCTATTCTATTTGTGATTTCATCAGGATTAAATTCTCCTTTGAAAGCAAAATATACATATGACTTTGATTTTTGCATTTCTGATTTCACTAAATAAACATTATCAATGCGAATAACGGGCAAAATACTCCATTTTGTGGCAGTGACAGTTTTACTAAACTTTTAAGACTCAGTAAAGCGTTTGAGATCGCGCAACAAGTATGCCCAAAGGTTTTTTGTGGACGGAAACACAAATTTCAACTTATTTTTCTCTAAAAAATAAGATGAAATTTGTGTTTCCGTCCGAAGAGAATTACCAAGCATACTTGTTGCTCAATTTGCGGATATTGACCTGAACCATATCTGAGTCAAATGTCAAGAAAAATGTTATCTGTACAGTCGTTATTCGCATTATAAACAAATAACCATCATCAACAAATAAAACAGTAGCTGCTGCTACACCTGCTCCATTTTCCGCTCAATTACGGTATCGTAATCTTTCTTCCAAGTGTTGATGAACCCAAACTTTTTGCCATCGACGACGAGGTCGCCTGAAGTGACTTCGCCCAGTCGCGTAAATGGAATATTGTGCGTGTTCAAATAATTGACAAAGCTATCTTCCTTGGAATGTTTAAGCGAAACGACCACCCTGCTTTGTGCTTCTCCGAATAGGTAAGCATCTTTTCTAAAATTAGGGT
This sequence comes from Bacteroidota bacterium, assembly GCA_038746215.1. Classification (GTDB taxonomy): domain Bacteria; phylum Bacteroidota; class Bacteroidia; order Chitinophagales; family Saprospiraceae; genus JAAUTG01. The sequence continues at coordinate 722 of JBCDKV010000138.1, forward strand.
CGGTCTCGATATTGAAGCCAAAGTCATTGACCATCGCACTTTCTAGCAGGCAAATAAAAAGTCCACCTTCTGAAATGTCATGCGCAGAGGAAAGGGTGCGTTTTTTGATGATTCGGCGCATACTGTTTTGAATCGAAATCTCCTCTTCGACATCAAAAAATGGAACGGGTGAATGGTCAATGCCGTGGATTATTCTTAAATACTGCGAACTGCTAATATCGCTGGAAGGCGTCCCTAGCATGTAGATCACATCACCAACTTGCTTGAAATCCATGGTCATTTGCTGGTTTTGATTGTTCAGTAGGCCTAGCATCCCAATCGTAGGAGTCGGGTGGACGGGTTCGGTTTTGTTTTTTAGGACGGATTGGTTGTAGAAGCTGACATTGCCGCCCGTGACAGGGGTATTGAAACGGGCGCAAGCATCGCCCATGCCTCGGATAGCTTCCGAAAACTGCCAGTAGACTTCTGGATCGTAGGGATTTCCGAAGTTGAGGCAATTGGTAATCGCTAGGGGTTCGCCACCCGAACAGACGATATTTCTAGCGGCTTCTGCCACGGCAATCATCGCGCCTTTGTAAGGGTCAGCAAAGACATAGCTGGCATTGCAATCTACGGTCACAGCGAGTGCTTTGTTTGTGCCTTTGACTCGAACAACGGCAGCGTCCGAAGGCTTGTTGGTACTCATTGAATTGGTGCGCACCATAGAATCGTATTGCTCGTATATCCAACGTTTGGAAGCAATGCTAGGCGATTTCACAATTCTGCGCGCTGTTTTGACGTAGTCTTTGGGCTTGCGAACCACAGAAGGATTAAACTTTTTGACTTGCTCGACGTATTTTGGCACTTTTGTTTTGCGCTCGTAGACAGGCGCACCACCACCCAACACTAAGGATTCAGCAGATACTTGCGCCACCAATGCTTCTCCTTCGTAAAATTCTAGCAAGCCCGTATCCGTCACTTCCCCAATTTGCTCGCATTCCAAATCCCATTTTTCAAATACCTCGAACAGTAGTTGTTCTTTGCCTTTTTGCGCAACAATCAGCATTCGCTCTTGGCTTTCTGATAGCAGTATTTCAAAGGCTTTCATTTCTTCTTGACGGGTCGGTACTTTGTCCAATTGGATTTTCATACCAACGCCTCCTTTGGCACTCATTTCGGAAGTGGAGCAGGTGATGCCAGCCGCTCCCATGTCTTGCATCCCGACAATTGCGCCCGTTTTGATGGCTTCTAGGGAAGCTTCTAGCAAGAGTTTTTCTTGAAAAGGATCACCCACTTGCACCGCTGGCAAATCGTCTGCCGAATCTTCGGTCAAATCAGCAGAAGCAAAAGTCGCGCCGTGTATGCCATCTTTGCCCGTTGCCGAACCAACAATTAAGACGGGATTGCCGATACCTTCCGCCGTAGCAGAAACCGTCTCCCCTACCCTAACGATCCCCACGGACATCGCATTGACTAAAATATTCTGATTGTAGCAATCATCAAAATAGACTTCTCCACCCACGGTCGGTACACCAAAGCAATTACCGTAGTCTCCAATGCCACTGACGACGCCTTCCACCAAACGACGCGTATGTTTCAGGTCTAAATTACCAAAGCGTAAGGAATTGAGGGCTGCGATAGGTCGCGCACCCATCGTGAAAATATCTCGGTGAATGCCACCCACGCCCGTCGCTGCTCCTTGATAGGGTTCGATAGCAGAGGGATGGTTATGCGATTCGATTTTGAAAGCACAAGCCAAGCCATTTCCAATGTCCACTAAACCCGCATTCTCCTCTCCTGCTTCCACTAGGAGTTGTTTTCCTTTTCGAGGCAGGGTCTTCAGCAATTTGATCGAATTTTTGTAGGAGCAATGTTCCGACCACATTACGGAGTAAATACTTAGTTCCGTGAAATTGGGGACACGACCAAGCACTTCCTTGATTTTTTGAAATTCTTCTGCGGAAAGTCCTAATTGTTTCGCGGTTTCGACCGTTGGTGTATTAGACATATAATAAGTTGATGGAACGCTGTGGAAAAAATGAAAAATCCTTGAATGAAAATGAAAATCCCTAAGTGAAAATGAAAATCCCTAAGTGAAAATGAAAAATCTTAAATGAAAATGAAAATCCTTAAATGAAAATGAAAATCTTAAATCAAAATGAAAACTAGGTTTGTACGAAGTTTTGAGCAACCTCTGGAATGAATCCTATTGAAGTGCTTGGGATTACGCAACAAGTATACCTAAGGGTTTTTTATGGACGAAAACACAGGACTTCGTACAGCCCTTTACGAAAATTGAAAATCTTAAATGAAAATGAAAGAATACATCATACTAATCAACGCATCTTTCAAATTGCCAATTGAGGCGCAAAGATATTCGACTTTGTAAAATATTTGGAGAAGTTTATCAAAAGAAAAAAAGTTTTCGCATTTGTTGCACTTTGAGCTTGCACTTGAGACTTGTAAGTACGTGGACTCAAATAATCGACACTTTAATTTTTGCAAAATAATGAGTGTTTTGCGTCTGACTTCTGACTTCTCAAATCTGTCCTCTTACTTAGAGCATGTTTGGAGTACTATCTTCCTGTAAACCAATATTTTCCGAACTTGACTTTGAAAATAATCGCTCGTTTATCTCGATAAAGTCGCTATTATTTGCTTCGTCAAAACCGTAAACTCTTGATTTACAGTTCGATCCTACTCCAAACAAGCTCTTAATTGTATTTTATGCGAGTAACGGGTAAAATACTCCATTTTTTGGCAGCAACAGTTTTACTAAACTTTTGAAACTTAGTAAAGTGTTTGAGATCGCGCAACAAGTATGCCCAAGGGTTTTTTATGGACGGAAACACAAATTTCAACTTATTTTTTCTTTAAAAATAAGTTGAAATTTGTGTTTCCGTCCGAAGAGAATTACGGAGTATACTTGTTGCTCAATTTGCGGATATTGACCTGAACTATATCTGGATCAAATGTCAAGAAAAATGGAATCTGTACAGTCGTTATTCGCATATTTTGCAGTGACTCGCTACTCTTCTGCTGCTGGCAATTCAAACGCTTTGGGATAAAAATGTACCCCCGCGCCGTACACCCATCCCAGCGTCCCATCTTGCGTTTTGATTTTGACCCAAGGTTCATTTGTTATGATGCCATCGCCCCAATTAATTTCTTTTTTCTTGCTGGTGGTTTCATTTTCATAATAAACTTCTTCAAATAGACTTAGCTTTTTTAGGATACGACTCACTATATTGGGGTCTTTTCGCATATTGATGCCGTCGATGGTGACGTAGAGCTTCATCGGATTTGGATTGCCTGCAATGCGTGTTGGACTTTCTACTTCTTCGGTCGGTGGTGGCGGCACTGCGTAATTCTCAGTCTCGAAGGTATCTACACGAACTTGTGTGCTGTCTGCGGCTTGTTGATACTGTTCACTATTTGATTCGCATTGAGGCACCATGATGACAATAAAACTGATGAAAAATACCGCAATTATTATGATTTCAATATTGGGGAGTAATCCTTTTGCATTTTTTTTCCTTGCCATAGTTTTATGTTTGTAGCAGAGATTGTTGGCTGTTGGCTGTTGGCTCATCTAGCCATTTGGTGATCAAAAACTTAGGAAAATAAGAATTATATAGTCCTAATAAAAAAATGAATAATATGACTAAGATCAAAGTGATTATAATAGATGACGAAGCCCTTGCTAGAACCCTTATTACGACCTACATGGAGCGAATCCCACACCTAGAACTAGCGGGTAGTTTCAAAAATCCGCTTGCAGCGATACAATGTCTACAAACACAAGCGATTGACCTGATTTTTTTGGACATACAAATGCCCCAGTTGACGGGCATCGAATTTCTAAAAACCTTGCATCACCAGCCACAAATCGTATTGACGACCGCTTATTCGGAATACGCACTAGAAGGTTATGTACTCAATGTAACGGATTATTTGCTAAAACCATTCAGTTTCGAGCGATTTTTGCAGGCGGTCAATAAATCCAGTGAACAAATTGAGCTAAAACGCAACCAAAAAACGACTGCATCGCTTCCAGAAGCAACAGCTAGTAAGGGCTATCAGATTGTCAAAGCAGAACACAAAGTTCATCGCATTTATCACGACGACATACTATACATACAGAGTATGCAAGAATACGTCGCTTACTACACCAATCATGGTAGGGTGATTGCTTTTGGGGCTTTAAAAAAGCTGGAATTGGAACTGCCCAATCCTCCGTTCATGCGCATCCACAAGTCTTATATCATTAATGCAGATAAAGCCTCCACGCTAGAAGGTAATTTAGTGCATATTGGAACGGAAAAAATTCCCATTGGTGGAAGCTACCGAGAGCAAGTAAAAAGCAATTTGTTTCAATAGGGTAAAAAGACCTATAAAAGCGATTTGATCTACTCAATAATTTTCACTCCTGTACAACATTATTGCACTAAGTTTTATTTATTTGCTGCTAGCGATACCACAGTTTACTAAGGATGCGAATAACAGGTAAAATACGCCATTTTGTGGTAGTGATAGTTTTACTAAACTTTTAAGACTTAGTAAAGCATTTGAGATCGCGCAACAAGTATGCCCAAAGGTTTTTTATGGACGGAAACACAAATTTCGACTTATTTTTCTTTAAAAAATAAGTCGAAATTTGTGTTTCCGTCCGAAGAAAATTACTGAGCATACTTGTTGCTCAATTTGCGGATATTGACCTGAATCATATCTGAGTCAAATGTCAAGAAAAATGAGATCTGTACAGTCGTTATTCGCATTAAGGACTATTTACCTGCTCTACGCTCAAGATTCCTCTATGCACCTCATTTCTTCCTCACAGCAAAACACTATGTAAAAATGAACACATCAGGAGTCATACAACACCTAGATCAAGAAATCAAAGACAAATTGAAACATTGGAAAAAGATCGTCAAAAAATATCAAGAACCTTCTAATAAAAAAGCGGTAGTTCAACTACTCAATTCTTTTCTGCCGTTCCTCGGACTTTGGGTCTTGATGTATTTTTCGCTGCGTTGGTCTTATTGGATTACGCTTGGATTAGGGATCATCAATTGCTTTTTTCTGGTTCGTATCTTTATCATTCAGCACGATTGCGGACATCAGTCCTTTTTCAAAAATAAATCTTGGAACAATGCCGTAGGCTTCGTTTGTAGCTTTTTCAGTAGTATTCCCTATAACTATTGGTCGCGGGTACACAGTTTTCACCACGGTCACGTTGGACAACTGGAGTTTCGCGACATTGGCGACATCAACTTTCTAACCGTAGAAGAGTTTCGCGCCCTCTCCCTTTGGGGACGCTTCAAATACCGTGTATTTAGAAGTCCAATTGTAATGTTCTTCATCACGCCCATGATTTATATGGGATTCATGCTAAGATTTCCATTCAATGCTTTTGAAGGTTGGAGAAGTGTGAAGCGTAAACAACTTATCAATAACTTAGTCTTATTGACCCTATACGTCGGACTCGGATTTCTAGTCGGCTGGAAAGCCTTTTTGATGGTACAAATTCCAATCTTTTGGTTCTTCGGAGCGGTGTCTTTTTGGTTTTTCTACGTCCAGCACCAACACGAAGAAGGCTATATGCGCTGGAAAGAAAACTGGGACTACTTACTAGCCGCCATCAAAGGAAGCACCTACTACAAGCTACCTCGTCTATTCCAATGGTTGACGGGTAATATTGGTTTTCACCACATCCATCACCTTAACTCTAGAATTCCTAACTACCAGTTGGCAAAGTGCGCAAAGGAAAATCCTATTCTACAAAAATATACCACCACCATTACTTTTCGAGAGAGTTTAAAAACGGTACTCAACAAACTTTGGGATGAGCAAAACTGCCGTATGATTTCTTTTCGAGAATTTTATCGGATGGAAAGGGTTCGGGTGAAGGCTTAGCCTTATAATGTAAAACACCACGACTTCAAACGAAAAAAGATTGGAACGCAATAGTTTCAGTCTTTTTTTATTTTGGAGTATATTTTTTTACAAAAAGTATCTTTGGTATAAGAGTAGACTAAAACACAACAACATTGAAGCGGATAAAAGTAAAAAAGGGAACAATCCTACAGCACAAAGGAAGTTTCAACCACAAAGTCTTTCAAGTCGAATCAGGGCTTTTGCGGAGCTATTCCATAGATGAAAAAGGGAAAGAACACATCTTCATGTTCGCGTCCGAAGGTTGGATTATTGCAGACAATGTGTTTCCTGATCAGCCTAGCCGATTGTTTATTGATGCGATTGAAGACTCGACCCTGATTCAAGTAGAAAAGAATAAATCTATGGAACACGACACCGAAAAGTTGCTCAAGCGAATCGAAGTGCTCCAAAATCGGATCATTATGCTGATGAGTGCCTCCGCCATAGAACGCTACGAATCCTTCATTGATACCTACCCTGACATTGTGCAGCGCGTCCCACAAAGGATGATTGCTTCCTATTTGGGAATTACGCCCGAAGCATTGAGTACGGTCAAGCGGCAGCGGAGGCGAAAAAAATAACGCTCCCCTCATTTCTTAATCTATATTAATTTATCTGGTTAGAATGCCCCGTAACTTTGGGCAGTGATATTGATATGGCAAAAACTAGATAAATGAATAAACTACTCTTCTTTGTCCTCAGTCTCTGTACCGTTCTGGAATTGGCAGCGCAAAAACAGGTCTATTCGATTGGCATTTTGACAGATACCAAGACCGCAGAAGTCGTTCCGCTACTCGACCAATTGCAGGCGCAGATCATAGCCGTGGTGGGAGAAGATGCGACGATAGTATTCAAAGAAGAAAACCTTTTGGTCAACGACTTTAATATAGCAACAGCTCAGCAAAATTATCAGCAACTCCTAGCCAACGAAACGGATATTATACTCGCCTTCGGAGTGATCAATAATTTAGTGGTCGGACAGCAAGACAATTACCCAAAACCGACCATTTTATTCGGACTGGTCAACAGGGATTTGATTGAATTGGATCAGAATAAGACTACTTCTGGTGTTGAAAACTTCACTTATCTCATTCAATCCGAATCTTACGAGGACGATCTCGTTGCTTTGAAAGAGCTAACCGATTTTGAAAAGGTGGGCATCGTCGTAGAAGAAAAAGTGGTCGATATATTTCCTTTCGAGGAAGTTTTTGAGCAAGAATTGTCGACACTGGAAGCAGCTTATCTGCTTATTCCTTTCCAAAGCGTTGAAGATATTGTAAGTAATCTGGAAGGCATTGATGCGATCTATTTGGCAGGCGGCTTTTTATTGTCTCCCGAAGAGATTAAGCAACTGGCGGACACTTTTATAGAACGAAAACTGCCTGCTTTCACGAGTACGGGCATCGAAGATGTGAAAAGTGGATTGTTTGCCACCAACCAAAGCGCGAGTAGCATTGAGCAAATACAGCGTCGTATCGCGCTTACAGTGGAAGCTTATGTGAACGGTGCTAAACTGTCGGAATTACCTGTATTTATAGACTACGAACCTCGATTGACGATTAACTTTAATACGGCTGATTTAATTGGTGTACCTATAAAATACAGCTTGATTTCCACCACCGATTTTGTGGGCGATATTGACAATGTGGTTGCCGAAGAAGAGTACAATTTGCTTTCGGCAATCGCGCAAGCCTTGGATCAAAACTTATCGTTGAATGCCGACCAAAAAGACATTGACTTAGTTGGTCAGGACATCCAAAATGCTAAAAGTGATTATCTGCCGCTGATAGAAGCTGGCGTAACTGCCAATTATGTCGATCCTAAATTAGCGGAAATAAGTTTTGGGCAAAATCCCGAATTTTCAACCGCAGGGACGATTACTGCAAGCCAATTGATTTATTCAAGAGCGGTAAGCACCAATATCGCAATTCAGAAAAAGCTGCTTTCCGCCCAACAAGAGAATTTCAATGCTGCTCAACTAGATGTGGTCGCCGATGTATCTAGCGTCTATTTATCTACCCTGATTGCCAAGGTGAATGCTCGCATTCAGTTGCAAAATTTGAATTTGACCAAACAGAATTTACAGCTTGCTCGACAAAATTTTGAGGTTGGAGAATCGGGTAAGGCAGATGTATTGCGATTTGAAAGCGAGGTGGCGCAGAACACCCAATCTATGGTGGAAGCGATCAATCAATTGGAGCAAAATTTTGTGCTCCTCAATCAACTGCTCAACAATCCTGTAGATAGAGGAATCGATGTGGAAGACGTAGCTTTGGATGAGGATTTGCTAGAAAAATACAATTATGAGGAGCTGACAGCTTACCTAGACGATACAAATTTGAGGGATCGTTTCATTGAATTTTTAGTGCAAGAAGCACTACGAAACGCTCCTGAACTCAGATCACTCAACTACAATCTCGAAGCCACTCAATATTCGGTAGATTTATTTGACAAAGGCAGGTACTATCCGACTATTGCTGCGCAGGGGCAGTACAATGCCGTTTTCAGCAGAAATGGAGCGGGTAGTGAAACCCAATTGGTCACGGGCGGCGCTGTTCCAAATACCAATTACAACCTTGGCGTAAATATTTCGCTCCCCATTTTCAATCAGAACCAAAACAACATCAACCTGCAAACGGCAAAAATTCAAAAAGAGCAACTCTCACTGAATCAAGACAATCTGGAACTGGCGATTGCTTCCAATGTCCGTACCAATGTACTGACGCTGATCAATCAAATATCCAACATTCAGCTTTCGGAGATTTCAGAGCGCACCGCCAAGGAGGCATTGGAACTGACGCAAACGGCTTATTCTAGCGGAGCGATCAATCTGATTCAGCTACTAGATGCACAAAATAACTACCTCAACGCTCAGTTGGCTAATGCCGCTGCCGTGTATAATTTCTTAATTAATACGGTACAATTAGAAAGAAGTCTTGGCTATTTTTTCTTGCTCAATACGGAAGAAAAGAACGCTGACTTTAGAAGGCGATTTTTTGATTTCATCAATAACAAGGAATGAAAATTAAA
>JBCDKV010000139.1:0-9653 GCA_038746215.1 Bacteroidota bacterium
CTCGAGAGCGTGTCAATAACTATTTATATGCTCGCGCCATACATAAAGTATGATGCTAGTACAGAATTACATTCCGTCACTTTCCTTAGAGCATGTTTGGAGCACTATTTTCCTATAAACCAACATTTTATGAACCTGACTGCATAAAAAATAAACTCCGTATCCAGATATGCAGTTAATTTTTCGCCTTGTCAGAACCACAAACTGCTGATTTCTAGTTCAATCCTGCTCCAAACAAGCTCTTAGCCAAATCTCCTGATTTGCGCATTGTAAAGACAAGAGATATTACAAAACAAGAAAGACGTATAGTAATTACAAATTGGTCGAAAGAGGGTGACGAATAATATATTCGCACCAGCAGTATTCGCTATATATGGCGCGAGTGAGGGGTGTCATTCCCTTGCTTTAAACCATTCCCTAACAGCTAAAATTGAGCTGTGTTACTGACAAAAGTAATCTCCTCGAAGTTGCTTCGAAGACAATCCATCTGCAATGATATAGCAATTGTAAGAAAGCCTTTTGGTAGTCCTATATTTGTAAGGCTGCATGCGCCCTTGTTCTCTGCGTACTTTGCGAGCTTTGCGTGCAACATAGCCTTACATTTGCAGCACTACCAGCCTTCTTATTCCATCCTAAAAATCTACTGCTTTACAACACTACGACTCATGACGCGATCGGCTACCCAAAAATGTAAGGTATAAACACCATTAGGTAAGTGCGATAGATCGATCATATTGGCTGGATTGCCATTGAGTTGTCCTTGCAGTTGAACCCTGCCCAACATATCCGTAACCAAAAACGAAATGGGTAAAGCCTCTGTATTAACAAATGAGACATTGATCCAGTCATTGGTTGGATTCGGATAGAGTTTGAAATCTGCTAGCGAGAGGCTTGTTGTGCTGGAAAGGTTGCAGTTGTTGATCTGGTTGTCGTATTCGACTTCCTGTGTAGAGCGATTGGTGCAGCCCGTCATGCTATTGGTGATTTCGAGTGTGTAATTACCAGAAACACTGGTGCAGAGGCTCGGATCAATAGCGCCTTCGATAAGAACATCATCTAAATACCACTGGAGTTGTGTATCTTCGTTCAGGATACTCAAATCTACTAAATTCAATAGATTATCTGTGTTTTCAAAGAATGGTTCGGCAGGCAATTCGTCCACCATAATATCCACGGGCATAGCGGCTACTGTACAGCCACCGATTGCGGTATAGCTGACGGTATAGCGACCCGAAGTATTGACAGTCAAGACGGATTCGGTAGCACCAGCAATGGCTTCTCCATCCCTCGACCATTGTAGATTATTTTCGTAAGGCGTTGCTTCCAAACTAGCTGATCCGCCTGCGCAAAAAGGATCGGGCGCAGTGACGACAATGCTCGGAGCGGCAGGAAAAGGGAAAACGAAAACCGTATCTCGCGCTAGGATGGTATCTATTGGATTGATGATATCGAGTGTAGCGACTACGCCATCCAATTCCAGTAAGCTATCCTGAACAGTAAATGGAATCGTGGCACAATTGTCGTCTGAGCCTTCCAGTCCACTGTCCTCATCATTGACCCGCAAGGTGTATGTCCCTTCTTCCGATAGTGGAATATTTAACTCAAAAGTCACAGGCAGCACAGGATTATTGAGGTGTCTAGCGACGTAGATTTCTTCTCCGTTCGGGTCATCAACGGCAATGTAGTAGTCAGGACGTCCAATGACATCACGGCAATCGCCCTCCAGCACCGTCACGGCAGTCAAACGACTTTGGGCTGTATCTATGATCGCCTCGTAAGTAACTTCGTATTCGCCTGGTGTGAAGTAATCTTGTGGCTCTGGATTCTCATCTAGCGACGTTTTCCCATTGCCGAAATCCCAAAAGTAAGAGAAGCCGTCTGCTCCCTGGCTTGGATTATTATTGCGGAAACTCACACGGGTCGCCCCACAAGCTATACTGTTTTGCATACTGAAACCGCGCGTTGCACTAGGTGGCGGTGCAATGAATAGATCTAGGAAAACCGAACTTTCTTGTGTGACAATAAAAATTCTAGAGACTAATCGGACTTCCAATCGGAAAGCACCTCTAGTGCTAGGAATACCACAAATTTTAGCACAGCCATCCGTGATCTCATCAATATTGAAGGTATCTTGATTAGCTTCCCAACTCAATCCTTCGGGTAAACCCTCGATGCCGACAACAAAAATTTCGTCTATGCCCAAACCTGGAATGACGGTGGTATCTCTTTCCGCAACGGGCGTGGTGGTTTTGGGCAAACGGAAGCTAACATCGGCATCGTACATTTCACCTAATGCTCCGTCTGGTAAGGTCGCTAGGAAAATTGTGTCTTCTGGAATATCGGGTAAGTCCGTCACACAATCAGGACAACCCGTTTGAGCGTATGTTCCCAATAAAATCATCTGTAGGACTATGAATAGCGTAAATTTTCTCATAATTGTTAATGCTTTGGAATGAAAAATAACAAGAAATTAGAAGCGTATACTACTGCGCTTGCCTGTTGCACAATTGAGGGTTTATGTCCACAAAAAACCTTTGGACAGGGCATACTAATTGCACGATCTCAGGGAATTGGCAAAGGCTTGTTGCTAGTATTTGCTGAAAACTTCGCACAGGTCTAATTGGGGCTGTACGAAGTCTCAGTTTTGTTAATATTTTACTGGGAAACAGCCTAAGCCAATGCAAGAAAATTGAGCAACAAGTATGCTCAGTAAGGTTCTTCGGACGGAAACACAAAATTTTTAGGCATACTTGTTGCGCGATCTCAAGGGATTGACCAAGGCTTATTTTAAGCATTGCTAAAAACTTCGTACTCGCCTAATTTCTAATCTCTAACTTTCGAGAAGTGTGGGAAACTGTTGATGAGTTATTTGTAGCGAAAACGGGAAAGGTGTTCTTGGTTAATTTGGGGAAGGTTACTGGGCGTTCAAATGTCGAAACAACTGAGTATTCGACATTTGAACTTTGAGCTTTCAGTGCTTTCTTAATTAAAGCCCTCTTCTAATCATCAGTCGTTTGGTAACTTGTTTTTGACCATCATTTAAAGAATACAAATACAGTCCACTACTTAGCGTACTAAGGTCTAAGTCGTACTGATTTTGTCCTGCGTTCAAACGCAAACTTTGGCTCAGAACTGTTCTGCCTAGCATATTGTAGACCCGATATTCGTAAAGGCCACTTTTGGGTACATTCATGTTCAATTTGGCAAAACCGAAGGCTGGGTTTGGAACGACTGAAATTTCCATCGCCTCTCGCTTGACCAATCGCACGCTAGATGCCGTGCAAGATTCAGAATTGTTGGCGGCTAAGACCAAGCTGTAAGTGCCTGGGAAAAGATCACCTGGAATGGTTTCTTCTAGTGCTAAAAAAGGACCGGAAAAGAATGTTCCAGTAATAGTAAGTTGATATTCTCCCAAATCATTACTAGCATCGGGCGTACCCGTGATGACGACACAACTACTAGAGTCTTTGTAGAATGCACAATTCTCTGTACCACAGGCGTAATCCAATCCAGCAGGAAGTCCAGTGATAGCATCCTCTGGTTTCAGCACGATAGAATCTACGGCGAAGACTCCTACATTAGGGATTCTGAGGGAATCGCCAATGGAAATAGTAAAGACGAACTCGTAGGGTCTATCCACACAAGCTACTTTATCGATTCCGCCCACTGGATTTTCACTTATCGAATCGAAAGGCGGTGGAAATACACCGAGCGTATCTGCAAAAGCAGGGTCGGGCATACAAGGCGACTGTGCAGAAGCCATGGTGAGGGTAAATATTGAAAATAAAAAAGTGTAAATTAACTTCATCGTATATTTTAATTTGTAAACGGTAATCAGAATGCAAGTTAGCCTTTTTATGAAGGCGAAAAAGCAAGCACAAAGTTAAAAACTATTTTCATATCGTTAAGAACAACTTAAAAGCGATTCTAATTGCTTGATGAATGTAGTTTAAGTCTCAGGAATATGATGCTTCCGAATAATTTCGTCCACGCTAGCAGCTCGAATATTCAGAATCGCGCCTTTAAAATGCAAATTCTTGCCCGCCATGACGTGGTTGAAATCGACTTTAACCATCAAATTATTAAAATCTAATATTTTCCCGTGATGCGTTTCGCCCATGTCGTCCGTGAGGGCTACAAAATTGTCTTTTACTACTAAATTTGGTGGTTCTGCGCCTTCTACTTGAAAAACTGCCCTCGGTACATTTACAATATTTGCCTCTTCCACTTTGCCGTAGGCTTCGTTGGAAGCCAGTACAAATTCGAAGCTATCTTTTTCGCTCAATCCTTCCAACGCGGCTTCAAAAGCAGGAAGCAAAGCACCCGTTCCGAATAAGAAAGTGAATGGATAGTTAGCATCCATACGTTCCATCAATTCCCCTTTGTTGTCATTTTCTCTAAGCTCGTAGGTGATGGTAACTACTTTATTATCTTCTATTTTTTGCATGTATTCACATTTTTTTGTGAAACTGAAAGCAAGGGAGAATGTTTACTATTGTATCTATTTTCGTACAAAGTTTAAGACCGAGTGGTATGAATCCAACTGATAAGACCTCTTATCGTTTTCGCAAAAAAGAGCGGCTCAAAAGCAGCCGAACCATCAGCCAATTGTTTCAAGAAGGGCGATCTTTTGGTCGCTACCCGCTGCGGTTGGTTTGGCTGTCCATGGATAAGGAAGCTGTGGACATAGCACCCGTCCAAATTGCATTTAGTGTGCCCAAAAAGAAATTCAAATCTGCCGTTGATCGCAATAGAATTAAGCGTCAAATGCGAGAAGCTTGGCGACTCAATAAACATTTGCTGTATGAACAAATCGCTTCACGCTCATTCACCTATGTTTTTATGATTATCTATGTGGGTAAGCAGCAAGTACCTTATGCGGAAATAGCGCAGCAGACGCAGCAGATAATACAGAAATTTGTAAAAGTGTCGCTGGATGGATAAGCTAAGCTGTGCATGGAGCTGTTATGCTCGTAGGAAAGTATAAGAGCTTGTTTGGATTTTTCCTGCCTGATAACCAACATTTTACGAACCTGACTGCATGAAAAATGAGTTCCGTATCCAGATATGCAACTAATTTTTCACCTCGTCAGAACCGCAAACTGCTCATTATCAGTTTGTAAAAATTTCAAACAAGTGCTAAAAAATGAAAAAATATTATGAAAATAGATAAAGTCGTACTCTTGATCGCTGCCGCCGCAGTCCTATTTTTCGTAGGGAGAAAATTATATTTCAATCCAGATATTATACAAGGAGACAAAGCCCCCAATTTCACGGCTAGTACGCTTGCCAACGAAGCGATCAGCTTAGCCGATTTGAAGGGTAATTACGTCCTTTTAGATTTTTGGGGAAGCTGGTGTGGGCCTTGTCGAAAAGAGAGTCCTGAATTGGTGAAACTGTACCAGAAATTTCACGGACAGTCTTTCCAAGATGCCGAAAATTTTGAGATACTCAGCGTCGGGATTGAAAAAGACAAAAATCGCTGGTTGGATGCAATCGAAAGAGACGGACTAGATTGGCAGTACCACGTTTCAGACTTGAAAGAATTTGAGAATGAAATTGCACAGTTGTACGGCGTACGTGCCATTCCGAGCAAGTTTTTGATCAATCCAGATGGGCTTGTTATCGGAGTGAATCAATCGCTAGCGCAAGTAGATGCTATTTTGTCGGATAAGTTGAAAGCTACGAGGGAAATGAGTGCGTTGGAGGCAGAGTGAAGATGTTGTCTTTCTTAATATTTCATTCGAAGGAAGCATGAGTCAGCGCAAGAAAATTGAGCAACAAGTATGCTCAGTAAGTCTCTTCGGACAGAGACACAAATTTTCAGTTATTTTTCGACATGTTTATCTAGATCATAAAAGTAGTTGATGCTTTAGTCCTCAAATTGCTGATTTTTATTTCATAAAAATCAGCAATTTGGGTGTCCCTTTGGGCAGAAATGATGTTGCTTCTGATGATTTTTGGAAAAAATTATCAGAAGCAACATCATTTCTGTCCGAAGGGACTTTTGAAAATTCAAATGAAAACGAAGTTTTTAATTGAATTTTCAAAAGATAATGTCAAGTGAGTGGATAAACTTGTGCTATTCTGCGCCCAAAAACGGATAACGATAATCCGTAGGTGGTACGAAATTTTCTTTAATTGTTCTAGGAGATAACCAGCGATATAGGTTCAGGATAGAACCCGCTTTATCATTCGTACCAGATGCTCTTGCGCCCCCGAAAGGTTGCTGTCCGACGACTGCTCCCGTTGGTTTGTCGTTGATGTAGAAATTGCCCGCTGCGTTACGCAGTTTGTGCATCGCTAATTGTACGCCCGCCCGATCTTTGCTAAAAACTGCGCCCGTCAAAGCATAAGGTGAAGTCTGATCTAGTATGTCCAGCGTTGCTTCGTACTGCTCGTCTTCGTAAATGTAGATAGTCAGGACAGGACCGAATATTTCTTCGCGCATGGTCGTATAATCAGCTTTGGCAGCCAAAATAACGGTTGGCTCGATAAAGTAGCCCGTTGACTTATCGTGTCCGCCACCTATGATGACTTCGGCATCAGCATCTTTCTTTGCCTGCTCAATGTAGTTGCTGATTTTATCGAACGCTCTTTCGTCGATAACGGCATTGATAAAATTGCTGAAATCTTCGGGCGAACCCATTTTGAAATCTTTCAAATCCTTTTCCAGTCCCACACGAATTTCGCTCCATAAGCTTTTCGGGAGATAAGCTCGAGAAGCCGCCGAACATTTTTGTCCTTGAAATTCAAAAGCCCCGCGACTCAGTGCCGTAGCGACTTCTTGTGCATTCGCTGAAGGATGTGCAATTACAAAATCCTTACCGCCTGTTTCACCGACGATGCGTGGAAAAGTTTTGTACTGATCCAAATTGTTGCCAATAGTTTTCCAAAGCTGCTTAAATACACTCGTACTACCCGTGAAATGTAGCCCCGCAAAATCAGGATGTCCAAAAATAACATCGCCCGCATCTGGGCCATCCACATAGATCAAATTAATGACACCAGCGGGCAAACCGGCAGCTTCAAAAACTTCCATGATGACGGCAGCCGAGTAAATCTGACTGTCCGCTGGTTTCCATACGCAGGTGTTTCCACAAAGGGCGGGTGCGCCTGGTAAATTAGCAGCAATAGAAGTAAAATTGAAAGGCGTAATGGCAAAAATGAAGCCTTCCAAAGGGCGATATTCCAGACGATTCCAAATGCCTCGAACGCTCAGGGGTTGCTGCTGATAAATTTCGGTGAGGTACTGCACGTTGAAGCGGAAGAAATCGCAGAGTTCTGCCACGGCATCAATTTCTGCTTGGTATACATTTTTGGATTGGCAGAGCATCGTCGCCGCATTCATTTTGGCACGATACGGGCCAGCCAGCAAATCCGCTGCTTTCAAAAAGATGGCAGCACGCTCTTCCCAAGGCATATTTGCCCAGCTATCTTTGGCATCTAAGGCGGCTTGTATGGCTTGTGCAACCTCAGCTTTTCCACCTCTATTGTAGTTTCCCAGCGAGTGGCTGTGTTCGTAAGGTGGATGCATAGTTACTTTATGGTTGGTGCGCACTTCTTGACCACCAATATACATAGGGATGTCTAGCTGTTGGGACTTTAAGGATTCAATGGCGGCTTTTACCGATGCTCGTTCTGCGGTATTGGGTGCGTAACTCAAAACGGGTTCATTGATGGCTTCTTGAACTTTATAAAAGGCATTCGACATGTTAATCTAGTTTTATTTTTTTGACTTGTCTACGAAACGAAAACACAAGGAATTCCACAAGCATCGTTGCTGGTGAGAGACGATGCTTGTGGAGTAATTCGTAGCTTGAGAAGCTGACCTATTCCCTAGGCATTACGATTCAGTGCATTCAAATCCTCAAAAGCTTGTTGTAGGCGTTGGTTAAAGCTTACTTCCGCCGCACGCAGCCACTTTCTCGGATCGTAATTTTTCTTATTGGGTTTGTCATCGCCCTCTGGATTACCGATCTGTGCTTGCATGTAGTCACGTCGGTCTTCGTAGTAGTTGCGAATACCATCCCAAAACGCCCATTGTAAATCGGTATCAATGTTCATCTTGACCGCACCGTATTCAATGGCTTCTCTAATTTCTTCCCTAGAAGAACCCGAACCACCGTGAAATACAAAGTTGATGGGATTCGCATCGGTATTGAACTTTTGCTGAACGTATTCTTGCGAGTTTTTCAAAATGATAGGCTTCAATTCTACATTGCCTGGCTTGTACACACCGTGCACATTTCCGAAAGCCGCCGCTACGGTGAATCTTGGACTCACTTCCATCAATTTTTCGTAAGCATAGCTCACTTCTTCGGGTTGCGTGTACAGCTTTGAACTATCTACATCCGTATTGTCCACGCCGTCTTCTTCGCCGCCTGTCACACCCAATTCAATCTCTAGCGTCATACCCATTTTATCCATGCGTTTTAAGTAGTCTACGCAAATCTCGATATTTTCTTCGAGTGGTTCTTCGGACAAATCGAGCATGTGCGAACTGTACAAAGGACGACCTGTTTGCTCGAAATGGCGTTCACTAGCATCCAATAAGCCATCTATCCAAGGGAGTAATTTTTTAGCGCAGTGATCGGTGTGCAAAATGACCGTTACGCCATATGCTTCGGCAACTGCGTGAACGTGTTGCGCACCAGAAATACCTCCAATGATGGAAGCTTGCTGTCCTTCGTTGGAAAGCCCTTTACCAGCAAAGAAGCTTGAGCCACCATTGGAAAACTGAACAATGACAGGTGAATTGACGGCTCTGGCGGTTTCTAGTACGGCATTTACGCTGTTGGTGCCCACCACATTAGCAGCGGGCAGCGCAAAGTTATTCTCGTTGGCATAATTTAGTAAGTCTGTCACTTCGTCGCCGTGCAGAACGCCAGGGCGAAAGCGTGTTTTAGATGTTACGGTCATGTTATGGTGATTGTTGATGAGCGGTGTATGCTCATCGCAGTTTTATGAATCAGATTTGAATCTTGGGATGCAGATTTGGTAAGGTTCAAAAAAGTTACCAGATTTTATATTGTGCTAATCGCTGAAAAGATAATGGGCGTGTACAAGGTTTTGAGTATGCTTGCTGCTTAATTTTCTTGCAGTGGCTCAGTCTATCAAACAATTCGATAATGTACATTTAACCACAAATGAGCAAAGAAAACAAGGCTATTATTCTAAGGTTGTAAACGCCTACTGATCGGTAAGCTCTGAGGATTGCCGAGCAGCTAGTAACAGTAGGCTCGGCAATCCTTAGGGCTTACCGATCCAATGGGTTCAAATTCTAATCTTAGAAGAGTAGCTGAAAACAAAATCTAGTACTTGATTTTCAGCACATCAGCTTAGTCTTCTTAGTGCCTTAGTGGTCTGTTTGATAACAATGTCCAGTATATCAGACAATCTCTTTTTCCGTCAAATAGCGTTCGGCATCTAGGGCTGCCATACAGCCTGTTCCTGCCGCTGTGACGGCTTGGCGATAGACGTTGTCTTGTGCATCACCGCTCGCAAAGACCCCTTCTATATTGGTGTGCGTACTTCTGTCTTTAGTGATAATGTAGCCCGTCTCATCCATATCCAGCCATCCTTTGAAGACATCCGTATTGGGTTTGTGACCAATCGCTACGAAAAAGCCCTTGATGTTAAGGACGCTCTCC
>JBCDKV010000140.1:0-9653 GCA_038746215.1 Bacteroidota bacterium
ACCACACTGGCTAAAACCTTTCGACCCAACCATATTTTTGATCTTGAAAATCCCAGAGATATGGCAGTGTTAGAGCAGCCACAATTGGCCTTAGAAAATTTGGAAGGCTTGATTATGATTGATGAAATCCAAAGAAAAGCTGATCTATTTCCGCTCATTCGATACTTAGTAGATCATCATGCTGAACAAAGATACCTCATTTTGGGGAGTGCTTCGTCTAGTCTAAAACAGCAAAGTGGCGAGTCTTTGGCTGGACGAATTGGCTATCACTTCCTCTCTGGCTTCAATATTTCAGAGGTGGGTAGTCACCATGTCAATAGCCTTTGGCTGCGGGGCGGTTTTCCACGCTCTTTTTTAGCTGCAAGCGACGAAAATAGCTTACTATGGCGTACTAATTTTGTTTCCACTTTTTTAGAACGTGATCTCGCTGTACTAGGTAGACAAATTCCTACAGCTGTTATGTATCGTTTCTGGACGATGCTCAGTCATTATCATGGTCAAACCATCAATTACAGCGAGCTGGGACGCTCTTTTGGCATATCGGATAAAACGGTGAAACATTACATCTCTATTTTGGAAGACACCTTTATGGTCAGAACACTTTTGCCGTGGTACGCCAATCTAGGAAAGCGACTGGTCAAAAGCCCAAAACTCTACATCAGAGATTCGGGTATTCTACATAGCTTGCAAGGCATTCACACGGTTCGTGACTTACGCACTCATCCAAAATCTGGTGCTTCATGGGAGGGCTTTGCCTTAGAAGAAATTAGTACTTTGCTTCCTAAAAGGAATAGTGAGCTATTTTTCTACGGGGCACACAGTGGCGTAGAATTGGATTTGTATTGGCAAGACAAAGGCAGACACTACGGTGCTGAGTTCAAATACATGGATGCGCCCAAGAAAACAAAATCTATGTTTCAAGCCATCGAAGATTTGAATTTGAGCCATTTATGGGTAGTTTATCCAGGCGAACAGTCGTATTCATTGACAGAAAATATTAGTGTCGTGCCGCTGAAAGATTTTGGAACGCAGTACTTTTCCTATTATGCCAAAGGGTACAAAGTTTAAGCAGTGAACATTGCACCTTTAAGCCTATTCTGGTCGTCGTAGTCTAATTGCTAAAATCTATTATACTATGAGCGTAAAACACTTATTAATCGGTATTGTCGTCTGTTTTTCTTTTTCAGCTTGTGAGGATGACTTTAATTTAGACGATCTTGAAGACCTATCTCCTGCAACAGCATCTTGGGCATGGGCAAGGTCATTACAAGGACCAAGCGAAGAGGATGAGATAGACGCAGTGGCTGCTGACCAAAATGGAAATGTGTACATCAGCGGAAAATTTGAGCAGAATCTTATGATTGAGGGCGTTGCTGTACCTTTAATCAGCCAAGGTATGGCAGATATTATGCTAGCCAAATACAGTCGTGAAGGGAAACTGTTGTGGTTTAAGCAATTTGGTGGGATAGGAGAAGATAATATTTTCGATATGGATTGTGATTCCCAAGGTAACCTCCTATTAAGTGGCTATTTTCAGCATACTATTGCTTTTGACGATTTAGTCCTGACGGCATACGGTGGACTGGACATGATTGTAGTTAAAATATCACCCTCAGGTGAGGTGCTTTGGGCAAAGCAGTTTGGCGGCCCCTTGAATGATGGTGGCAATGAAATAGAAATCGGTGATGCAGATCAAATCATTGTAGGAGCGCAATCGCAAGGCAACTTTGAATCTATTGCTGGCACTGGAGCGCAGGATGCTTACGTAATGTCATTGACTGAAGATGGCGATCTGAATTGGATAAGGGCGGTGAAAGGAACAGGTATTGCGCGATCGAAAGCCATCGAAGTAGATCACTTGGGCAATGTTTACATGGGTGGAGATTATACGGGAAGTAACTACGTTGAGGTAGATAGCAGTAT
The DNA here is from genome assembly GCA_038746215.1 of Bacteroidota bacterium. Classification (GTDB taxonomy): domain Bacteria; phylum Bacteroidota; class Bacteroidia; order Chitinophagales; family Saprospiraceae; genus JAAUTG01. The sequence goes on from JBCDKV010000140.1 coordinate 1,924, forward strand.
AATGTTATTTGATACTTTTGGGGCAGTAGATGCCTATCTGATACGCTATTCTCCTGATGGTGTATTTCAATGGCTAAAAACTTGGGGCAGCGCAGGCAACGACATCTGTAAAGGACTCGTGAATGATGCGGAAAATAGCATTTACTTGGCAGGACAGTTTCAAGGAACACTAAATCTCAATAATGAAACCATAAACGCTACGAATAGCAGGGATGTGTATTTACAAAAATTGGATAGTGCAGGCAACTCGATTTGGTTACGCCATATCAAATCAGCAGAAAATTTACTCGGTGCGGAATTGGCTATCAATGACAAAGACGAACTATTGTTTGGAATAGGTGTTGCTGGTATTGTTTCTTTACAAGATGATGTAGCTAGTTTTAAACAAATAGCAGATTGTGGAGGTAATAGCTGTCCATTATTTGTGCAATATGCTAAGGATGGAACATTGCTGACGTACCTGCATTTACCCCAAAGTGAAGACGCCAGACTAGGCGAAATTGCCGTCAGCGGTCATACGGTATTTGTCGATTGTGCTTTTACAGGGAGCTTAAATTTTAAAGATACCACCTTCACTAGTTTGGATAGGTCTAAAGATGCGCTTTTAATGGCAATCTCGCTAGAGTAAAACTAAGAGCTTGTTTAGAGCAGGATTGAACTGTAAATCAGTAGTTTACGGTTCTGGCGAAGAAAATAATGGCGACTTTATTGATGTAAACGAGCGATTATTTTCAAAGTCAGGTTTGGGAAATATTGGTTTACAGGAAGATAATGCTCCAAACATGCTCTAACCTACTTTATCGATAAACAACAAATATGAGACAACTACTTTTCGTGATTACTCTAATCACTGTAATTTATGCCTGCGAAGATACCAAACCAAGTATAAAAGATGATGCGAGCAGGACGGCAATAGATTCTGCTGCTGTAGAGCAACACCTAGCGACGCTTTCCTCAGATGAATTTGAAGGGCGCAAACCCTTTTCGGCAGGAGAAACTAAAACGGTGAATTATTTGGTGAATGCCTTTAAGGAAATGGGTTTACAGCCTGGCAATGGTGATAGTTACATCCAAGAAGTGCCGATGGTAGAAATTGTCGGTCAACCTGCGGAAACTTTGGAATTGAAAGGGAAAAGTGGGCAAAAAACCCTGCAATTGGGCGAAGATTTCGTGACTTACACGGAGAAAACGGAGGAACTAGTAAGCATCGAAGCTTCCGAATTGGTGTTTTGTGGCTATGGCATCGTTGCGCCCGAATACGGTTGGAACGATTACGAAGGCATAGATATGAAAGGGAAAACCGCTGTGGTGATGGTGAATGACCCAGGTTTTGAGAACGAACAAGATAGCACGATTTTTAAAGGCAATACGATGACGTACTACGGGCGTTGGACGTACAAATACGAGGAAGCCGCTCGACAAGGAGCAGCCGCTTGTTTGATCATCCACGAGACGCGGGCGGCGGGCTATCCGTGGTTTGTGGTATCTAGTTCTTGGAGCGGTGGTATGCTAAATTTGGAAAGTAATGCGCCTAAGTGCAATTTACAGGGCTGGATTACCCTCACTACTGCTGCTGACATCTTCAAATTGGCAGAAACGGGTCAAAAGGGCTTCTTTGAGCAAGCAAAATCTGCCGATTTCAAACCTATTCCATTGGGCATTGAAATCTCTACTTCGGTCAAAAATGAGCTAAAACGCGATGTTTCGCAGAATGTCATCGCGATGCTCCCTGCCAAGGAAAAAAGTGAAGAATACATCATCTATTCAACGCATTGGGATCATTTGGGTGCAGGACAAGTCGTAGCAGGTGACTCTATCTACAATGGTGCGCTAGATAATGCTAGTGGCACGGCCAGTGTGCTTGGGATTGCGCAAGCTTTTGCCGATTTAGCAGAAGCACCCAGTCGTAATGTCGTCTTTTTAGCGGTCACCGCAGAAGAACAGGGCTTGCTGGGTAGTGCTTATTATGCGGAGTATCCAATTTTCCCACCGCAGCAAACTATTGCCAATCTCAATATAGATGGCGTCAATTTCTACGGTGCGACGAATGATCTATCTGTCGTCGGCTACGGGCAATCGGACATGGATGATATTGCCACTGAGGAAGCCAAAAAGCAAGGTCGATACGTGACACCAGATGCACAACCCGAAAAAGGCTTTTTCTTCCGCTCCGATCAGTTCAGCTTTGCTAAAATCGGTATCCCTGTGCTGTACACCGATAGCGGTATAGATCATAAAACTAAAGGCAAAGACTATGCCAGATTACAACTGGATCAATACACTGCCGAACGCTACCATCGTCCTGCCGATCATTATGTGCCTGGCGAATGGGATTTATCTGGCATGATGGAAGATGCACAATTGTTTTTCAATATTGGCTTGCGCTTAGCAAATTCTGATGAGTATCCAGCATGGAAAGATAATTCTGAGTTTAAGAGTAAGCGGCAGCCACTGAAGGATTGAGCAAGGTGATTGCAAGAGAATTTATCTGGTCCAATTTGTTGATAATATTTATCTGTTTGCGTCCATAAAAACTCTTTGTGCATACTTGTTGCGTGATCTCAAACGCTTTACTAAGTCTCAAAAGTTTAGTAAAGGTGTTAATGCCATAAAATGGAGTATTTTGCCCGTTATTCGCATTATTTGTACAAATGTAATGAATCTTGCTACTTGTTTCATCAGCCGTAATCACTTGCAAGTATTTCATCAGAAAACCATAGCTGTTTTCATACCTATTATATCTTTCCTTCCTATTCTTAGCAGCAGGATTTCCGAACATTCAACTTATCTCATTGTTAGGCTGCTATGGCCTTACTCGAATTTCATGCAAAAGGAATATACTGTGCGCAAGCAGATGTTTACATTGATCCTTGGCAGCCTGTACAGCGTGCTTTGATCACGCACGGGCATTCTGACCACGCTCGTTGGGGACATCAATATTATCTATGTACGCATACCGCAAAACCCGTCATGCAATACCGTTTGGGGAATGTGAATATTGAAAGTATTGCCTACGGTGAAACGCGGACGATTAATGGGGTAAAGTTTTCTTTTCATCCAGCAGGACATATTATTGGTTCGGCGCAAATTCGAGTGGAGTACAAAGGGGAAATTTGGGTGGCTTCGGGCGATTACAAAATCCAGCAGGACGGTATTTCTGAGCCTTTTGAACCCATCAAGTGCCACGCCTTCATCACGGAATCTACTTTCGGACTGCCGATTTATAAGTGGCAAGCACAGACAGAGGTAATGCAAGCCATCAACGATTGGTGGCGACGCAATAAAGATTTGGGAAAGGTTTCCGTGATTGGTAGCTATGCTTTAGGGAAAGCACAACGACTTCTACAAAATTTGGATATTTCTATTGGACAAATATACACGCACGGTGCAATAGAAAACACCAACGAAGTGCTGCGAAAACAAGGCATTCAACTTCCTAAAACTACTAGAGTAACGGCGGATATTAATAAAAAAGCCTACCTCGGAAACCTAGTCATCGCTACACCTTCTGCTATGCAATCGACTTGGATGCGTCGGTTTTCTCCTGTTTCTACTGCGCTAGCTTCTGGCTGGATGACACTTCGAGGTGCAAGGCGCAGGAGAGGCGCAGATCGAGGCTTCATCCTATCAGATCACGCAGATTGGGATGGATTGAATGAAGCCATCAAAGCAACTGGGGCAGACCGTATTTTCGTGACGCATGGCTACACCGAAATCTTTTCTAAATGGCTGAATGAGCAAGGCTACGATTCCGCAATCGTTAAGACAGAATATACAGGAGAATCGCTAGAAACCGAAGAAAAAGAAACGGAAGAGGTATGAATTTAGTAAAGTAGCTCGCTTGGTCTGAAATGTCCGCTTTGAGGCAATGCTAGATAACAAATTTGTGTTTCCGTCCATGAAAACCCCTTAAGCATACTTGTTGCGCGATCTCAGGAGCTTTACTAAGACTTATCCGAGTGTTGCTCAAAACTTCGTACACACCTAACAACAAGTAGAAAAAGTAAAAAAAATAGTACTCCTGTAAAACTATTTGCTCATTATAATAGTATTACTATTAAATTTAAAAGTAAAACTTTCTGATTTCATATGAAGCCCACGCAAAGATTTTTTGGACTACTGAAATTAGATCAAAAAGAGATTGGTTATGTTTATCTGTATGCCATTTTCTCTGGTCTAATTACCTTGTCTCTACCGCTTGGTATTCAAGCGATCATCAGTCTAGTAGTTGGTGGTACGACTTCTTCTTCACTCTATTTGTTGGTGGCAGTCATCACTATCGCTACTGCTCTAACAGGGGTCTTGAAGATCATGCAACTGACCGTAACGGAGACCTTGCAAAGGCGTATTTTTACACGCTCTGCCTTTGAGTTTTCTTGGCGAATCCCACGCTTCAAGATGGAACAACTCATTGATACTTATCCACCAGAGTTAATCAATCGCTTTTTTGATACGATAACCTTACAGAAGGGTATCCCTAAACTTTTGATTGACTTCTCTACTGCTCTATTGCAGATTATTTTTGGACTACTGCTCCTATCCATTTATCATCCATTTTTCGTGTTTTTTGATGTCCTCATCGTCGTTATATTGGTTGCTATATTCAGGTGGACAGGACCGCAGGGCTTAGCGACGAGTCTCAAAGAGAGCAAATACAAGTACAAAGTTGCGCATTGGTTGGAAGAGATCGGTCGAGCAATGAATACCTTTAAGCTGGCAGGAAGTTGTAATTTACCTACAAAAAGAACGGACAAATTGGTATCGGGCTATTTAGATGCACGAAAAAATCACTTTCGTATCCTCGTCACGCAATATGGTTTCGTAGTGGCTTTCAAGACAGTTGTCACGGCAGCACTTTTATTGCTCGGTAGCATCTTAGTTATTGATAATCAGATTAGTATTGGGCAATTTGTAGCAGCAGAAATTATCGTCATTTTGATCTTGAATTCAGTAGAAAAGCTGATTCTAAGCATGGAGACGATCTATGATGTGCTAACAGGTTTAGAGAAAATTGGGCAAGTGACCGATTTACCACTCGAGGCGGGCGACGGATTGGATTTTGAAGATATAGAATCGAGTGAGGGGGTTAGGGTATCTATCGAAAACGTCAAGTTTAAGTTCTCTGATTCGCGGAAGCATACCGTGGATAATGTGTCTTTTAAATTAGATGCTGGTGAGCGCATTTGCCTTTCTGGTTACAACAGTTCTGGGAAATCCACCCTTGCACGGCTAATCTCTGGACTCTATACCAATTTCCAAGGGACGATTGCTTACAACGAAATCCCGATGCGCAACTTAAACGTCGAAAGCTTACGCCAGCACATCGGTACTTACAGTTCGCAAGACGATCTATTTCACGGCTCTATCATCGACAATATTTCTTTGGGGAACAAAGTGACGATGCAAAGCCTAATTAGTACTTCTAAGCGGATTGGTTTGCATGATTACATCACCAATCTGCAGAATGGTTACGAAACCGAGTTATTAGCAAGTGGCACGAATATTCCAAAAAATATCCGCATCAAAATTATGCTAGCTCGGGCAATTATTTCAAGACCTAAATTGCTAGTCTTAGAAAATTTCATGTCTAGCACAGCCTCTCCAGAAATGAGGAAAGTGATAGAATGTCTACTGGACGAGAAAGAAGACTGGAGTGTAATCTGTGTGTCCAATGATCCAACTATTGCAAAACTCTGTGATCGTGTGGTGATGATGGACAGAGCTAAAATAGTGGAAGAAGGCACTTACGAAGAGGTTAGATATACGGATTATGGTAAAAAAATATTCAGCTTGGATATGGAAGAAGAGCTGGTTTAAGACAAACAAGTACTAAGGAACGTGTATTGAATAAATGCGTAAAGTTAGGTTATTTAATACATCTTCCTAAATCAAACTAGAAAGAAAAAATGCTGAACATATCAGAAAATAGCATTAACGACCGCATGGATATCGGTCAGTCCTCTTCTTATCAGGAAATTAAGATGCCACATGCCAACCGAATGTTGCGCTGGTGGCTAATTACCGTCTTATTGGTACTGGTGGCTTTCTGTTTCTTGCCTTGGACACAGAACATTCAAGCGAAAGGTGAAGTGACTACTCTCAAACCAGAACAGCGTCCGCAGACTATTAATTCTGTCATTGCTGGTCAGATTGAGAAGTGGTATGTCCAAGAAGGACAATTGGTAAAAAGAGGTGATACTATCGTTTTCTTATCGGAGATTAAGTCAGAGTATTTTGATCCTGATCTAGTAGAGCGAACAGACAACCAAGTGAAGGCCAAAGAGCTTGCCATCCAGTCCTACGAAAGCAAAGTACAGGCATTGGACAATCAGATTGCTGCCTATCGGAAAGAGTTGCTGCTGAAAAAAGATCAGTTGCGCAATAAAATTCAGCAGAATGAGCTGAAAATCAACAATATGCAGACTGAGATTGTGCAGGCAGAAAATGACTACAACATTGCTGAATACCAGTATCGTCGAACGGATACGCTCTATCAGAAAGGGATAAAGCCACTGACCGATTTAGAAGGTAAACGCCTGAAAATGGTGGAAACGGATACCAAACTCACGATGGCGAGAAACAAGCTGATGGAAGCTAGAAATGAATTGGCGATTGCTGAGTTAGAATTGAGTAATGTCGATAATGATTATGCGACGAAAATTGCGAAATCGGAGTCGGATAAATACAGTGCTTTGTCTAATCGCTTCGATGCGGAAGGGAGTTTGAATAAGATGCGGAATGAGTACGAAAACTACAAGCGTCGAGATAAATTCTACTACGTATTAGCACCACAAGACTGCTATATTACCAAAGCGATGAAGCCTGGTATCGGTGAGATCGTAAAGGAAGGTGAAGGCATTGTGAGTATTGTTCCGGCTGACTATGAGTTAGCAGTCGAAATCTTTGTGCGCCCGATGGATTTACCGTTGATAGAGATTGGACAGGAAGTAAGGTTCATTTTTGATGGTTGGCCTGCCTTTGTTTTTTCAGGTTGGCCCAATGCTTCGGTCGGAACATTTAGTGGTAAAGTAGTGGCTATTGATAATATTACTTCCAAAGACAGCAAATATCGCATCTTAATTTCGCCTAACAATCCAGAAAAGCAATGGCCAAATGCTCTACGGGTAGGTTCGGGAGCGGAAGGAATCGCTTTACTGAATAATGTTCCAGTTTGGTACGAAGTTTGGCGACAATTGAATGGCTTCCCACCTGATTTTTACGATGAATCAATGGACAAAAAAGATGATCCTTTTAAGCCGCCTGTGAAAGCAGTAGCGAAGTGATGATGCTAGTTGTTTGTTATTTGAGTGTATCCGAAATTCCGTTAGGTATGCACTGTGAGCACCTCATAGTTCGTACCTACGGGACTTAGAATCCTTAAGTCAACAATGCTATTGTAAAACTATGCAGCCATACATAGACATGAGCATAGATTACTGGCTTACGAGCAGATTCCCTCAGTAATCCTAAATCCTAATCGTGTCTAGTGTTTCATCCTACAGCAACTAACTACGCAAACATCGAATCAACAAATCAACAGCTAAGAGCTTGTTTGGAGCAGGATTGAACTGTAAATTAGTAGTTTACGGTTCTGGCGAAGAAAATAATAGTGACTTTATCGAGATAAACGAGCGATTATTTTCAAAGTCAGGTTCATAAAATGTTGGTTTACAGAAAAATAGTGCTCCAAACATGCTCTAAGGAACAAGTCAAAAATAACTACTAACGCT
>JBCDKV010000141.1:0-9637 GCA_038746215.1 Bacteroidota bacterium
GTAAAATCCCGTAGGGATGGACTGTGGGTAGCAAGGTATTTTGAGGTATTTTTAAGTGCCGTAGGTACGAGCTATAGTACGCACCTACGGAGCTTAGAATAATTCATTAGGGAAATACTACCCATAGTTCGTCCCGCTGGGGCTATTCAAGTACTAGTCATTTCAGTCTTGACTAAGCAGTAGACGAATAAACACGTCGATATTTGTATTGAAGTTTTAAAAACGCATATGATCATTGCTGAAGGAATCAAAAAATCTTACGGAGATTTGCAGGTGTTGAAAGGAGTCGATTTAGAAATCGCGGCGGGTGAAATCATCTCTATCGTTGGAAAATCGGGGGCAGGCAAGAGTACTTTGCTCCACATACTCGGTACTTTGGACGCCGCTGATACGGGAGAACTGCGCATCAACGATACGAAAGTGAGCGGACTGACCAATAAGAAACTAGCGGATTTTAGGAACAAAAACATTGGGTTCGTCTTCCAATTTCATCATCTCTTACCCGAATTTACTGCCTTAGAAAACGTCTGTATGCCCGCTTACATTCAAAAAAAATCAGAGCAAGCGGTTATACAGCGAGCAAAAGAACTCTTAGATTATCTTGGACTTTCGGCTCGATTGACGCACAAACCTACGCAGCTTTCGGGAGGTGAACAGCAGCGCGTTGCCGTTGCTCGCGCCTTGATGAACCAACCCGCCGTCGTCTTTGCCGATGAACCTTCGGGTAATTTAGATTCTGCTTCTTCGCAAGAGCTTCACCAGTTGCTCTTTGATTTGAGAAAAGATTTCAAGCAAACCTTTGTGATCGTGACGCATAACGAAGAATTGGCGAATATGAGTGATCGGAAGTTGGAGATGCAAGATGGGGTATTGAAGGTGTGAACATTCTGTACAAAAAATTATCAAAACGATGGAAACAATACCAAAACCAAAGATAAAACGGGAGCGACGAAATCTAGGAGAAGTTTTTCGCGACTTCTGGGAAGGTATACTCGAATGGTTTCGTGATTTCGTCAATTTGGAGTCGGGATTAGATCGTGAAGGCACCATTATTCGGATTCGTAAGGGGATGCGGATGCGTGGAGAAAGTGCATGGTTGCTGATCTGTTCGATTATGATTGCTTCTTTAGGACTCGATTTGAATTCACCTGCTGTCATCATTGGGGCAATGCTCGTGTCGCCTTTGATGTCTCCCATTTTGGGGGTTGGACTAGCCGTTGGCATCAATGATAAAAATATGCTTTGGGTGTCCTTACAGCATTACGGCGTAGCGATTTTAATTACCTTGATTACGAGCTATATCTACTTCTCGCTGACTCCTTTTGGAGATATAACGACGGAAATTAGCAGCAGAACCAAGCCTACTACGCTGGATGTTTTGGTCGCTTTTTTCGGTGGCATTGCAGGCATCATTTCTGGTAGCCGAAAAGATCAATCCAACGCTATACCAGGTGTTGCCATTGCTACGGCTTTGATGCCACCGCTCTGCGTTACAGGTTTTGGCTTGGCAACGGGCAGATGGGATGTCATGTTCAACTCTTTTTATCTCTTCTTTTTCAATGCCTTTTTTGTTGCACTTGCTACTTTCCTGATCGTTCGGATGCTTAATTTCGAAGAAAGAGAATACGCCACGGCTTCCGAACGTAGAAATACGCATCTTTTGGTGCTGGGATTTAGCATTTTGATGATTGTTCCTAGTGCATTTATTTTGAGGGGTGTACTAGAGGATATTCATCGAAAAAATGAGTTGAATAACTTCGTGGAGACCTATTTTTCTGGCGAGACCAGTTGTATTGATTATGAAATACAGCAAATTGATTCTGTTTATTTGGTAAAATTGCAACTGATCGGGGCGGTTGTTAACGAAGATTCGATTGCTATTTATGAACAAAAATTGACTGATCGTTTGCAGGAAACAGTGGTGCTTTCCTTGGTTCAGGATGATGATGTGGAATTGGCACGGCTGAGTAAAATGCAGCTAGAACTACAAACAGTGCGACAACTCGCGAATAAGATTCAAAGCAATTACGAGCGGCAAGTTTCTAAGGAAGAAGCGGCAGCAGAGCAGGCAAGACTAGATAGTTTGGCTAAAAAAACGATACCGCTGCCCGAGTTAGGAAAAGAAGCCAAGTTATTCTTAGAAGACATCGAATCGCTAAGTTTTGCCGAAATGCAATCCACTGATTTTGAGCAATATGAAGCGGCTTTTCCTACCTTATTGGTTAGATGGAAAAACAAGCGGTACAATGCCGAAAGCAGGCGCAAAAATGAAGAAAAATTAAGGCAGTTTGTGCAGCAGCGTGCCAAATTGGATACTTTAAGGGTGATTTCGTATTAATATATAAGGCTGTACGAAGTCTTAGTTTTGTTGAGTTAACATTTTACTAGGAAATAGCCTGAGCCAATGCAAGAAAATTGAGCAATAAGTATGCTCCGTAATTCTCTTCAGACGGAAACACAAACCTACCAATCTCAAGGTTTATTCAAGCACCTATCTCCAATAATCATATTCAGATGTTTTGCGCTCGTAGCGAACAGACAAGTCAACCCAACGCTTTTCTTTTTGCGCTGCCAATGGGAGAAAGGTGTGATTGCGCCAAATACCGAACACATCGATGGGATGTCCGCCACTCAATGCTAACAGTTGCCATTTTTTAGATGCCTCTGCCATTTCACAGGGGATTTGTTGTTGGTGTAAATCCACTAAATATAGATGCTCTGCGCTGATAAAAGGAACTACTGTTTCTAAGAAAAAAGCCAGTTGAAACAACCAAGGATTTTTGCTGATAGCTGCGGTGAAATGCTGCTGTAGAACCTGAAAACTGCCGATACCAGTGACTGCAAAATCGGTATTGCTTTTTTGAAAAAATCGGAACAAACCTCTTTGTGGATAGCTCGCTGGATAATACACCCATTCTCCAGCTAGTACACTGCCGACTTGCCATTCGATTTTGAAAGGTTCTGTTCCCCACGCAAAATCTAAATGTAGCCCAAATCGCTGGCTGTTTTTTCCGTATAGCCACACCCGTTGGAACAGCAAACGATTTTCTTCGCCTTCCTCTATGGCTAGCACACACCACTCGTCGGCAATGCCTTTTTCTTGTAGTACTTCTTCTTTCTTCACATTCACACCAATGATACTAAATAACTCGTCTTGAAGTCCCGCTGCTAGACCTTCCAAATTTCTGAAGCCACGGATAATCAAATAGATGTCTCCCATGGTTTCGAGCAGCAATTCGTTCCAGTTTTCTTCTTTCAGCAAAATTGGCATACGATCAAAGCGAGCAGCGATACCTTTCATTTTGGCATCTATCATTTTGGTTGACCAAGTTGTCCAGTAGGAACTAGGTTGTTTGTAAAGACTCGCTAAACCAGCCCGAACGCTGTCGTGTAACCAAATTTCTAGTTCATCCAAACCCTGCGCCATTTGTTGTAGGCGTTTTTCACGGGTTTGCTGACGTTTTTTGGCAAGTTCAGCAAGTTGCTCTTCCGTATATGCTTTGGGTAACAGTCGCTGATCTCTTCTCTTGAGCCAAGTTTGTACTTCTTCTGGAACTTCCTGCACCACCGTAAAAGAATCGTTGGCTTCTAGCATCAGCAGAATGAGTCCCATCCCGTGTTTGCAAGGATTTTTTCTGCTCCGACAGTTGCACTGAAAGGCAATTTTATCGTACCGCAAATCTACCACGCTTTGACATTTGCTTCTCTTGGAGCGGTAAGTTCCCCATATTACTTCGCCATTACCCGACAACTCGTACCAATATCTTGCCAGGGCAACACCTCTGGCTTCTTGTAGCAGAAAAGGATCTTTTTTTAGTAGTTGCTGTATTTTTTCGAGCATGTTGGTGGGCTTTTATTAGGGGATTGACTAGAAATGCGAATGACGACTGTACAAATCTCATTTTTCTTGAAATTTGACTCATATCTAGTTCAGGTCAAGATGCGTAAATTGGGCAACAAGTATGCTTCGTAATTCTCTTCGGACGGAAACACAAATTTCAACTTATTTTTTAGAGGAAAATAAGTTGAAATTTGTGTTTCCGTCCATAAAAAACCTTTGGGCATAGCCAAATGCTAATGGCTAAAGTCGAGCTCAGTACATGATGGTTTTACTCAACGAATAAGCAGCATCAACAAGTAAACAATCTCAAGCAATCACTTATCTTTAGACTTCAATTCATCAGTTATTTTTTCGAGCTCCAAACGAAGACTTTGCGCATCCTGCAAAGAGTGGCTATCCAACATTTTCAGCGAAAGTTCATCTATGGTGGCTAGGTAGCGCGACTCAAATTCGATGGCAGTTTTGAAAGCTTCTAAATCCGCAATATCTTCCAAATTATTCTCTCTCAATTGCTTTAAGTTCGCTTGTTTTTGTTCCAATGCTTTGCTCAGTCGATAGTTGTTGAGTAGTTTTTCAAGTTCAATGATGCAGCTTTCGTAAAAAGACAGCTTGGTTTTTCTTAAATTATTTTCTTGTTCAAATTCATTCAGTAAACGTTCACTTTCTCGGCGGATATTCGGACTGATTGCTGCTTCATTATTGAGTTCAGCTTGTATATTTTCAATATCCGCTTGGATTTTTTGCTGTTCTTGCTGAATTTTTTCAATCTGATTTTTACTGTAATTCAGCTTCTCCAATATACTTTTCTCTGTCTCATCCAAAATTTCCTCAGCTTGTTTTTCTTGCCAAAGCTGCTTTAAATAAAGTGCTACAACAATTAAGAAGATAAAGAGCAAAGCAAACCGTAGCAGGAAGAAAGAAAAGCGAAACAATACAAGCAGTCCAACTGCCGTACCAATCAATAATAATATTTTACTGGTCTTACTCATCCACATATTAAGTTATCCGAAAAAAGCTATTGCATCAATTATTATGCTTAATTTCAGACTATGCAATTACGACTGTTTTTTGAGGATTAAACAGCAAATAATTTTTCTGAAAAAAATCTTTTTTTTGATGAACATTATTATTATCAACCTGTTTATGCGTGTGTATTTCAACAAGTACATACACAAGAAACTAAAAAGCTAATGTTTTTTGTTTGTTTATAGTTTATGCGGGCGCACTTCCTTAGTGTGCCTTTTTTTATTTCCGTAACTTTGGAAGTCCTGACCGATCCACCAGCCTAATACCACTGGTCAGCAAAATGGGTAGAAACGCTATGTGAAACTGTTGCGGCAATATCGCCCATCCCAGCAAGACGACTGCTACACCTGCTAGCCCCAAATAGATAATCCACTTATTATTTTTCAAGAAGGGTAGGAGCAAAAACAATGGATTTGCCCACATCACATTTAGGTTTTTGGTAGTCGTCCAATGATCTGTACCAAACCACATGAATAGCATGATACAACCCATCAGACCCAGTACCATAAAGAATACGCGATCAAACCATTTCCTAATCTTTTCCTGCGCAAAAAAGGTCAGTACTACACTCAAAATAAACAGGAAACTCATGATCACCAAAGGAGAAAGTACGGCACTAGATTGCTGCACAATGGGCGTAACTTGGTTAATGGGCTGAGGGGTAGCGAGCAGTGGTTTGCCATCTTTTTTGGCGTATTGCGTCAAGTTTTGTGCTAGATAATCGGGCAAAAACATCTGTTCCCGAACATCGGTTACTTTATCCGTAGGATAGCCCAAAATCAAATCCATGCCAAAGTCCGTCCAGTACAGATCGCCTACGTATAAATCCAGCATCTGACGGAAAGTATAGCTTTCTATTTTGATTTCCTTTTCATAGCTGAATCCTTCCACTTCGGTTTCTAAAATGTCTCGAATACGGGTCGCACAATTGTCGTAGAAAAAGTCATAGAGGTAAAACCGATTTTCGGGCAAGTAGTTGTTTTGCAGAAATTGCGCCACCACTTGTCGCTCTGATGGATCAAGTAATATTTCTTGATCTATTAAGCTTCTTTGATAGTATGTGTAGTAACGCTTGACTTGATCCATGCGATCAATGGACAAAAAATAGTTTAGTTTTCCCCTCAAAAAGTTGAGGTAGAAACCAGGCGCATCAAAATCGAAAGTACCGTAGTTGAAAGCAACATCCAAGCCATTTTTGTAGTCAATAACCCGAACGGTGCTGTGTCCAAACTTGGTGTAAAGATTATTGCCCGCCGAACCCGTCACGAGACTAATTCTAAGGCTGTCCGAAAAACGGAACGTATTATTTTGCCCTGTTAAGACAGTAACGGAGAGAAAGAATAGGAAAAAAAAGATGTTCTTCACAAGCAGATTAGCTTTTGCTGCTGACAAATATAGCAATAAAAATAGGACTTTATAGCGATTTTTCAATCAGAGGTGTACGAAGTTCTAAGTAGTATAGAACATAAATGTTAGTAAAGCCTCCTGAGATCGCGCAACAAGTATGCCCAAAGGTTTTTTTATGGACGGAAACACAAATTCTCAGTTATTTTTTCAGGAAAAATAACTGAGAATTTGTGTTTCCGTCCGAAGAGACTTATTAATCATACCTGTTGCGCAATTTTCTTGCATTGACTCAGGCTATTTTTGAGTAAAAAATTAAGGAAAGTTAGACTTTGTACACTCCGATTTTTCAATCTTTGCACAAAGCACATATCTATGCAAGCAAATCGACAAAAGGCTAGTATTGTTTTCAATTTGCATCCACATCAGCTGTTGGGACTTTTGCCCGAAGCATTCATTGTCAGCCACAAGAAAGATGGTAGCTTGGGCTACATCTTGCAAAGAGCCAGTTTGGAAACGATTGGGAGCTATCAATTAGAGTGTACCGCCGTGTGCAAAAAATTGATAGCGGCATTGGATACGTGGCAAGAGCAGACGTTGGAAGATAAATTCAATGCTAAGAAGGGACGGCGAAAAAAATTGGCGCAACTTTGGGAAGATAAAAAGATCAAAAAACAAATTCGGTCGTACTTGGACAAGCATCTACACGCATTTTATCAGGAAGTCCGTACGTATCAGCCGCTACTGACGAAAGGACTAGAGCGACGTGCTTACGTACCTGATTTTTTGGTGCGCATCGTAAAAGAAACGCTCGAACCACACCTCTATTTTCAGCGTAGCTCTGAGCATATGCGCTACATTTTTTCGGTATGGCGAAAGGGGCGAAAGATTAGAATACCGCAGGGACGTGTGCATACGCTAGTGAACGAACCTGCTTGGGTGATTTGGGACGATCATTTGGTGCAAATTGCGCACATCAATGGTTTGATGGTGCGTCCTTTTTGGAATAAGCAAGAAGTAATCGTTCCGACGCGGAGCATGAAAAGATACTTCGAGCAATTCGTCGTAAAAGTAGCGGCTAAAGTTGATCTGGAAGTCAAGGGATTTGAGGTGAAAAAGTATTCGAGTATTCAAAAAGCGGTACTTCGTGTAGCGGATAATTTCTTGTCAAGAGAACTACAAATCCAGCTCCAATTTTATTACGACAGCGCTACTTTTGGCTGGAACGATAAGCAAGCACAGCATACTCGTTTAGTATTCGGAACAGATGAGTCCATTGTCATTCATCGGGTGGTTCGAGATCAAGTGCAAGAGCAAACCTACGTCCAAAAACTGCTAGAACTGGGTCTAACCACTAATAATACTGCTTTTCAACTCGAAGTAGTTGACGACGATGCGCACGAGCTTTTGGCGTGGTTCATACAGCATCAGCAGGAATTAGTAGATTTGGGTTTTGAGCTAACTGCACCCCAAATTCAGCAGAAAGCAATTCAACTAGTTGCTGGCGAACTCACCGCCAATATCAGTAAAGGTAACGATTGGTTTGACTTAGACGGGCGGGTACAAATTGGTGAAACGAGTGTCTCTTTCCACCTGCTTTTTCCTTACATTCGAGCCAATGATTCTTTTTATCCACTAGCCGATGGTACTTATTTTTTGATTCCAAAAGCGTGGATGAACCGCTATAAGTTACTGGCAGAAAGAGGAAAACGACAGGGTACAAAAATGCGTTTCCCAAGGAGTTTACAACACATGCTAAAGGACTTTTCAGAGATCGAAAAAACTGCAGATACACCCGACGAAGTACTTGCCGCAGTCGCTGACTACAAGCCATCTAAGCACCTGAAAGCAAGCCTTAGACCTTATCAATTGGCAGGGGTAAAATGGCTAGTTCAGCATTATTACAACGGATTTGGTGCTTGTTTGGCGGATGATATGGGACTGGGAAAAACGCTACAAACCATCAGCGTACTGCTTCATGCTAAGGAAAATTTGCCCAAGAGAAAACAAGCACCACAACCCAAACAACTCGGACTTTTTGAAAATACAGTGGTCGGCGACTATTACGATGCCCTGCAAGCACTCGTGATATTGCCCGCTTCTTTGGTCTTCAATTGGCGGCAAGAACTCAAAAAATTTGCGCCGCATTTACAAGTGCTGAATTATACAGGCGCAAAAAGAAAAGTACACCAAAAATTGCTGCACCGCTTCGATCTCATCTTGACGACTTATCAAACGGCACGACAAGACGTCGCCATTCTGAAAGATTACGAATTTTCCTACCTCATCCTCGATGAAAGTCAGTACATCAAAAATCGCACTTCCAAAATTTTCAAAGCGATCAACAGCCTACAAGCTCAGCATAAAATCTCGCTATCTGGCACGCCCATCGAAAATTCACTCGCCGATCTTTGGTCACAAATGCAATTCATCAATCCAGATATATTGGGCAGCTACACTTCCTTCAAAAAGCACTACCAAATGCCCATCGAGCAGCAAGACGACGAACACAAAAAAGCGACCTTGCGGCAAATTATTCAACCCTATTTATTGCGTCGAACCAAAGAAGCCGTCGCCAAAGATTTGCCAGTACTGAGTGTACAAATATGCTATTCTGAAATGGGGGCTGCGCAGCAAAAAGTGTACGATCGCGAAAAATCAGCCGCTAGGAATTACTTACTCGAAAACTACCAAAATGGTAGCTTGCAATACTACGCCAAGGTCTTACAATCCTTGACCAAACTCCGCCAGATTGCCGATCACCCCGTGCTTTGTCAGGCAGATTATATGGGTACAAGCGCAAAATTTCAGGACGTGCTAGAGCAATTGAATCGCATCCGTAAAAGTGGACACAAAGCACTGGTATTTAGTGCTTTTACGGCTTATTTGGCTCTATTCAAAGAATATTTCAAGGCACACCAAATTCCTTTCAGCCAATTGCAAGGCGATAATAGTCAACAACAACGCCAACGAGCTGTACTCAATTTTCAGCAACGAGCCGACATCCAAATCTTCCTCATTTCCCTAAAAGCTGGTGGCACAGGATTGAATTTGACGGCTGCGGATTATGTCTTTATACTCGACCCGTGGTGGAATCCACAAACAGAGCAGCAAGCCATCGCCCGCGCACATCGGATTGGACAAGACAAAAAAGTGTTTGCGACCAAGTTCATTGTGAAGGACAGCATCGAGGAAAAAATTCTCCAATTGCAGGCACGTAAAAGTCGACTGGCAGAGGATATTGTAGTCAATGGGCAGCCCAAAAAATTTGATCGGGATGAGATTCGGTATTTGTTTGAGTGAGGACTAATAGTCGGATTACAAACTTCATCTATTAAATATCTCCTTTCATCTATTTATTCAGGAAGCTTTTTCCAATGTAAACTACCTTGCGATGACAATGGTATGACTTTTTTCAAGGTGCTA
>JBCDKV010000142.1:0-9631 GCA_038746215.1 Bacteroidota bacterium
TGCATAGCAAGATCTTTTGATGCCTTGTCATACGTCTAGCGGCGTATGTTTCAATCCAAATTTTGTCGGAAGTTGCATAGCAAGTTCATACAGATGTAAGAAATTGTAACAATTGAAAGCTGTTTCAATCCAAATTTTGTCGGAAGTTGCATAGCAAGTGGGCATATTCCAGAGAGTTTGTTCTTGGCGGAAAGGTTTCAATCCAAATTTTGTCGGAAGTTGCATAGCAAGTTTTTGATAGATTTAATGATTTTCCTCCTTCTTGGGTTTCAATCCAAATTTTGTCGGAAGTTGCATAGCAAGACAAATTCGACCGCATTATCGCCAATCCACCGTTAAGTTTCAATCCAAATTTTGTCGGAAGTTGCATAGCAAGGGAGAAAAAGGAGATTACTTTGAAGGAGGTGTAAACAGTTTCAATCCAAATTTTGTCGGAAGTTGCATAGCAAGGGAGTTGCAATTTCCAGTATAGCAGTCCAAAAACCACGTTTCAATCCAAATTTTGTCGGAAGTTGCATAGCAAGATACCACCTATGGGTACATTCACCAATCTTGGCGCAAGTTTCAATCCAAATTTTGTCGGAAGTTGCATAGCAAGTCGTCGCTAGCTGCTATGCACTGATAATCAATGTCCTATGCTATTTTTTCAATGCTTGTCGCTTACTTTTTTCGGTACTTCAAAGAACATTTTTTCTGCTTTTTGGGGTATTTTCCGAAAGTATAATCTGCTGATTAACAGCGGTTTATATGACGAAAATGAAGGTGACAAAATAAATTGCTAGGCGGAAACCGTATTTCAAGCTGCTTTCTAGCTCACAAGATAGCAACTACTTTTCATATTTTACTCGTTTGAACCGTTTTTGTTTCGTCATTTGCGCTAATATTTTTACACATTCACTTGATCTTGACTTTAGAGCATTATCTTCCTGTAAACCAGTATTTTCCGAACCTGACTTTGAAAACAATCGCTGCTAGCCCATCCACAAATCGGTTTTCTTATTTGAATATTTATTAAGGGCCTATGAAGTTTTTGGTGATGCCTGAGAAAAATTTTAGTGAAGCTCTTGAGATCGCGCAACAAGTATGCTTGAAGGGTTTTTATGGACGGCAACACAAATTATCAGTTTTTTCTCAGGAAAAATAACTGATAATTTGTGTTTCCGTCCGAAGAAACTTATTAAGCATACTTGTTGCTCAATTTTCTTGCATTGACTCAGACTGTTTTCTGTTAAAAGGAACAAGACGCTGTACATAACTAATCTACAATTCAATCCCACTTTGAACAAGTGCTTAACTACCTGGCAACTTCTCGCCTTTGGCAGATAAGTGCGCAATCTTCTCAATGCGTTTGTTTCTGGTTTTGTCCGTCTTTGCGAGTTTAATCCAGCGCAGCACAAAGCGTTTGCTCGAATCATTGATGGCATTAAAAAATTCGCTGGCACCTGCTTGTTGTTGCAAGGCTTTTTCCAAATCGGATGGGACGATCAATTGATCTACATCATCCATGAAATTCCATAATCCGCTCGCTTTGGAAGCTTCGATAGCTGCCAATCCCGACGCGTGCATTCGCCCTTCTTCGATCAGTTTTGTCGCTCGGTCTTTATAGGTTTTTGCCCAATGCTCCACTTTTCTCGGCGCAATCAATTGCATGGTTCTTTTATCATCCAATTTGCGTCGGATGCCATCAATCCAGCCAAAGGCGATCAACTCGTCCAGTACTTCATCTCTGGAGACGTATTTATCGGGTTCTATTTTTTTGTAAGTCACCAGCCAAACACTTTCCACTTGGGTGTGGTGCTGCTCCAACCAAAGTCGTAGTTCTGTCGCCGATTCTACCTCAACTTTATCAAATTTTTCTGTTTTTACCATATTTTTAATTGCTTAGTTCTACATTAAGACCCTCGGCTACACTTTACTAAGTCCTATAAATAAAGACTTTCGTAAGTAATTTGAATAACTTGTTCCTTGTAAAGCAGACCCATAATTAATTAACTTTTAAAACTAAAATCTCAATAAAGATAGGTATTCTAGTCTAGAACAGTCAATAGAAACCATTTTTTCTAAAACTCCGAAAACTGATATAACTAATTGAAAATCAATTGATTTTAGAGTCTTAAAGTAGTTTGTAGAATTAAGTAGTTGTGCAAATATAATCGGTTTGACACTTTTGAGTCTTGTCTCCACTTCACCCTAGAGCATGTTTGGTCTATGTCCAAACATGCTCTTATGTAGATCGTCTCTCACGCCTTCACTAAGCGCTGATAAGTGCTTTCTGCTCCAATTTGTACTTTCAAGAAATAGATACCCGACGGCAAAAACTCCCAATCAATGGAGATATTTTGCGCTCCATCTTCCAAATTCTGCTGAATAGTATGGAGTGTTTTACCATTGGCATCGAATAGGATCAAGATAGCTGCTTGCTGATGTTCGACCCAAACAGGAAGGGACAATCGTTCGTAAATTGGATTCGGAAAAGCTTCACCAATTTGAATGGCGGTTTCACTTTTTAGATGTGCAGCTTGAATACCCGAGTACTCATAGCTGCCATCAAAGTCTATTTGTTTGAGTCGATAGTAGTAGTTCGTGTTGGCCTTAATCATCTCATCTTCAAAGATGTAAGACTGTCGCTCTAGAGTCGTTCCGTGTCCATCTACCCAACCTATTTTATCGAAGTTTTTGGCATCTTCGCTTCGCTCTATTTCAAAGCCTACGTTGTTTTGTTCGCTTGCTGTCTTCCACTCCAAGACACTTCCACTTTTACCTATCCGTACCTCAAAATAAATCAGTTCGACAGGCAGCAGCGTACCACAATCGCCAGCCTGAACAGTAGCATTTGTATTTTCAGGAATCGCTAAACCCGTTGCATTTTCATCCACAGAGATGAATTGAGGTAAGATTACTGCATTGGTGGTCAGTTGAATGAAGCCATAGCGATTGCCTTTGCGCACACCAATGAAAGCGTTTGGATTGTTACCTGCAAAATTGCCTCCTCCAACTGCGTTTTTAATGTTCACATTGGTATCATTAGTAAAATTGAATCCGCTAGAGATAACATCACCCAATTCAAATTTCAACGCCTGATTGTTGTTGAATGCCGCATTGAAAGTAGCGGCTACCGAAAACTCAGTTGGATTCAAGTTGAATAGGCGCACTTCGTAGAAATTGCTGTTGTAAAATCCCTGTATGCTAAAATCATTACCACCTCCGTCTAGATCAATCAAAAAATCGTAAGAACCCGTCGGCGTGACGCTCACCGTTGGTGATCCGCATTGACTGAAGACTACCGCAGGCAAAACGGTCGTCGGCAAGATCGCTGCGCCTGCGTACATAGCAAATCGTTTGCTTCTGCCTTTAAAATGTTTGACTTGCTGAGCGTAATTAGATAATCGCTGATTTAGTGTTTGATCAAATGGCATGACTAGTGTGTTTTTGTCCTGAAAAAATCTTTTTGACAGTTCTATTCTCACAACCAAAGATAGATTTTATAATACTTAGCAGACTGGATCTCTAAGCAAGTAGTCGTTCAAATTGGAGTAGCTAATTGAGCGTGAACACTTTTTAATCCATTGATAATCAGTATAATGAAAGTCAAGATGCTAATGCGGTTTAAAACTAGTAGCTAGACAACTACTTGGAGACGATCAAGGTTATCTATCCTCAAATAGCGGTCGTTAAGCCTTAACTGCCTGCTGTACGTATCATTAATAGCTGTCGTTGTGATTCGTGGACTAACTTGCCCTCAAAATGACATAAAATGAATCTAAAAATTGGAATATTAATTGCTGTGAGCTTGCTGCTTTTCGCTTGTAGCAAAACAATTGTAGAACCTGCAACTACAACAAGCGAAACGGAAACAACCGATAACGAAAATGAGGGAGCAATTGACTATCGTCTGTTATTCGTCGGCAACAGTTTGACCTACTACAATGACTTGCCGAAATTGGTGAAGGAAGTGGCAAAAAGCAGAGACCTTAGCATTGCTACAGAGATGCTTGCCAAAGGAAATTATGCCCTTATCGATCATTGGGCAGACGGTCAAGTGCAGTCTTTGATTCGATCTAAGCAATACGACTTTGTCATTGTGCAGCAAGGTCCATCTTCGCTAGCGGAAAGTTATCGCGTGCTGCTAGAAGGTGGTGAAAAGTTCGATGATCTTTGTAAAGCTAATGACGCACAACTAGCGTATTTCATGGTCTGGCCGTCTCGGCAATACTACCACACTTTCGATGGCGTGATTAGGAACTATACCGCAGCGGCAGCAGCCCACGATGCCATATTGTGTCCCGTCGGTCAAGTATGGAAACGGCATTTTGATGCGACCAATGACTTTTCTTATTACGGTAGAGATGGCTTTCATCCTGCCATTAAGGGTAGTCAGGTAGCCGCACGTGTGATCGTGGATAGCTTGTTTCCATGATTGAAATAGTACTGCTCAAAAGTATTCCGCCAAACGTTTGCTCACCCATTCCTTGTAGCTGCGCCCAATCGGCAATGCTTTTCCAGTCACCTCAATTTCAGTGGCATTATAAGCCGTGATTTGGGGCAAAGAAACCATGAAAGAGCGATGAATCCTTAAAAAATCAGTGTCGCCGAATAAGTCTTGCATTGCTCCAATTTGTCCGCGCACGACGAGCTTGGCGTGAAGCGTCACGATGCGTGAATAGTCTTTCAAGCTTTCGATATACAAGATTTCGTCGTCATAGACTTTGACCTTTTTCTTGTTGACGTTGAAAAAGCGGAATGCGCGTCTATTTGGTAAAAAAGTATCTGCCTTCGGCTTAGGTGCATCGGGGAAGCTCAATCTATTTACAGCTTTCATAAAGCGCGAAAAGGCAATTGGCTTCATCAAATAGTCCACCACGCCTTCTTCAAAAGCTTGAAGGGTGTATTGATGATAAGCGGTCGTCAAAATGGTTTGTGGTCGGTTTGGAAGCATGGAGAGGAACGCTAAACCTTTCAATTTGGGCAAGTGTATGTCCAAAAATAGCACATCAATCGCTTGGCTGTTCAAAACATCGAGTGCAAAAACAGCATCTTTACAAATGGTTTGAAGTTCCAGGAAAGGCACTTCTGCGATATAATCTTGCAGTACTTCTGCGGCTATTGGTTCGTCCTCCACGATGAGGCAGCTTAGTTTAGATGTAGGCATCAGATAAGTGGTTTTGTAAATCAATCGTTAACCGCACAGAAAATCTACTACTTGCCGCGGTTATTTCCAATTTGGCATGTTCTCCATAAATCAACGCTAACTGCCTTTTCACATTTTGCAGACCGATACCGTCTGACATATCTGCCGCATGATCGCAAGTATTTTCAATGCAAAAATCCAATCGCCCTTCTTCTACTTTCAATACCATATCAATCACTATTTCAAATCGCGTTTCGCTTGCGCCGTGTTTGAACGCATTTTCGACAAAGGGCAGCAAAATCAAGGGCGCAATCTCGGTTTGTGGATCGTCGATAATTTTTTGGAAATCAATCTTTAGCCGATCATCGTAGCGCAAACGCTCTAGTGCCATATAGTCTTCGATGATCTTAATCTCTTGCATCAATCGAATGCGTGGCGAAGCACATTCTTTCAATACATAGCGCATGATATTCGATAGTTTGAGGATGGAATCGGCGGTATTGGAATGCTGTTTACGAGCCAATCCGTATAGATTATTCAAAGTATTGAACAAAAAATGTGGATGGGTCTGTGCTTTGAGGAAATTGAGTTCGGCGGTGGCTTTTTCAGCTTGCAATGCCTTCATGCTTTGCTGCGTAGCGATGCGACCTTTAAGCAGTTTGACCGCTGCTGCCAAACCCACAATCGGTACAATTTCCATGAAAGTATAGAAAACACGATTGGGACTGTACACCTTAAATTCGGGTAGATCGCCGTAGAATAGTTGACTCATAGGCGCAATGAAAGAACGATGTCCAATGGTACAAATTAACAGTACGAGTAGGGCGTATCCCAAAAACGGTATCCACTGATTGTTAGGTAAATATTTGGGGATTAGGAAATAGAAAATGAAGTAAAATGGAAGGGCTTTCCAGAGTAGGAAAAAGAGTTCATAGCAGCTTGCACGTAGAAATTGCATGGGTAAGGAATACACCAAATCGGAAGGGGCAGGAAAAAGTAGGCCAATGCCCGCATTGAGCAAGATGAGTAGTAGCCAAAAGGCAATGTGTTGTAAAATCCGATTGCGCATGATGCAAAGGTCTAGCTTTAAATGGATTTTTTCTACTGATCGCTCCAAACGACAGGAATCCGTATAAGAATGACACCTTGCATACCCACAAATGACTTCAAGACTTGCTTTCTAACGCTCTGTCCACCTTTTACTGCTCGACGTATCAATTCTGTAATTTCTATCGCTAGCCGCTGCATCTTTGCTCTAAATAAATCATTCAATTATGAAAAAATACATCTTACTCAACGCCAAGCTTCTACTATACTGCTTAGCTTTTAGCCAACAATTTACGCCCGTCAGCATAGGTGACATTGTCAACACGCCTTCTGATAGCCGAAGCTGTCATTTCATTGATTTTGATGGTGACTTTTTCGACGATATTTTTATCACTAACGGCCCTGCTTCGGGGCAAAACAATATGCTTTACCTCAATGAAGGTGGGCGATTTAGAACAGTGACCAACGACCCAATTGTGCAAGATAATGGCAAATCGGTAGGTGCTACTTTTGGCGATGTGGACAACGACGGCGACTTGGATGCTTTTGTGACGACTTGGTACGGACAGCGCAATTTTTTCTATCGCAACAATGGCAATCAGACCTTTACTTTTGAGGCAGAAACCGCCAACTCAGTAGGTACTTTTTCAGAAACAGCTGCTTTTGGCGACTACGACCGCGATGGTTGGTTGGATTTGTATGTCACGAACAGCACGGATTTTGTGACCAATACGGATGCTATCAAACGCAATCAATTGTGGCATAATCAAAAGGACGGAACATTCGAGCGCATCAGCGAGGGAGAAATCGTTCGAGATCCTAATATTTCTCGTTCGGTACAGTGGGTGGATTACGATCAGGATGGCGATACGGATTTGTGGCTCGCCAATGAGGAAAGTGAGCCAAACTATTTGTATGAAAACAACAATGGCGTCTTTAGCAAACGTACTGATATTGGACTCAACGACCTCAATCTTTCCTCCACGGGTAGTAGTTGGGGCGATGTGGACAATGATGGTGATTTGGACTTATTTGTCGCCAATTTTGGTAATCAGTTCAACCAATTGTTCATCAACGAAGGAGCAGCAGGCTTTCGGGAAGATCAGTCGAGTGCTTTGCGCGAACGGAGTTGTTCTTTCGGTTCTGCCTTCGCTGATTTTGATAATGATGGTGATCTGGATTTATTTGTCACCAATGGTTTTAGTGAGGGCGAACTCACTAATTTTCTTTACCAAAATGATGGAAAGGGTAATTTCACCAAGGACGAAACGAGCATTGCTAGCCTTTCTACCAATTGCTCCTACGGTGCGGCTTGGGGTGATATAGATTGGGATGGTTATTTAGATTTAGTGATCGCCAACTGCAAAGGTGGTGCGGCTCTTTCACCTGCCAATACCTTGTTGAGGAATAATGGTGGCAGCAATCGCTTTATTTATTTTCAACTAGAAGGCGTACAAAGCAATCGCTCTGCCATTGGTAGCATCATACGGGTGAAAGCGAACATCAATGGTGAAGATGTTTGGCAAATGCGTAAGGTGAGCGCACAATCAGGCTATTGTGGTCAGAGCAGTTTGCGACAACATTTTGGGCTGGGCAATGCTGCTATCATAGATACTACCATCATAGAGTGGGTCAGCGGCGCACGCGATACTATCGCCAACCTCCCTAGCGGCGCAACTTTCACCCTACTGGAAACACCCGTCAGTCAAATCGAGAATGTGGCAAGTTTGCTGCCGATTCAGCTACAACTTATGCCCAATCCAACTACTTCGGGCAGCTTGCGCTACACTGTAACAGGCGATTTCACTTGGATCAACCATAGCGTTTTGGAAGTAATAGATGTAGAAGGTAAGCAACGAATCCATCAATCCATCCATGCTTCATCGGGTACACTTGATATTTCTCAATTGGCAGCAGGTATCTATTTCGTAAGGATTCGGCAGCGCAACAGAATCGGGCGTTGGGAGCGGATTAGTGTGTTTTAGAGCTTGTTTGGCATCTTTCATATCATAGAAAAAGTAGTGGACAAATCTACCTGCTCACTTGGACATACTAAAATGAAAATTTTTACGAAGTAAAAATTTTCATTTTGGTATTAGAAACTGTCGACTACTTTTGTGTACTTGTGAAAGATGCCTTCTTTTTGATGGTTTTTCCAAAAATCATCAAAAAGAACATCATTTCTGTCCAAAAGGGACACCCCAATTGCTAATTTTTATTTCACAAAAATTAGCAATTTGAGACTGGATTATCAACTACTTTTGCGATTCAGACAAACATGTCAAAAATAAGTTGAAATTTGTGTTTGCGTCCATAAGAACCCATTGAGCATAATTATTGTGCGGTCTTAGGAGCTTTCTCAGACTTGTTCCGAGGATTGCTCAAAACTCGTATATACCTAAATCGAAACAAGAGAAAAAATTCTAACGCACATGGACAGAACGATACCAATTGATGATTTCCCTACGATTAGCCTATTTCAAGCAACAGAAAATTTTACGACGACGCTCGATCTTATGGAGGCAAAAGACGGTGTATACCGTTATCAACTCTCCGTGGAAAGTGAAAGTGCACAAGTGCCGCAGCCCATCACTTTGCGCTGGCGTTTGCCTTATTTGAATATGAAAGGCGTCTGGAAATGTGGCGGTGTACACGACAAAAGGCAGCAGTACGATTGGGAATTAGATCACTTACAATCTAGGGTATCCGTGGATGCACCAATCATTTGTGTATTTGGACACGACGATTCTAATGGGATCACCTTTGCTTGTGCCGATGCGATTAATTTATTGGAAATGAACGCTTTGCTGCGCGAAGAAGACCACCACCTCTACTGTCACGTCACTTTTTTTAGCGAAGCACATCCTGCCATCACCAGCTACCAAACAGAAATTCGTATAGATACTCGCCCCGTCAATTATGCCGAAGCCATTCAGTCGGTTGCAACTTGGTGGGAAGGTTTTGAGTCCCTGACGCCCAGTCCTGTTCCTGAAATTGCTAGATTACCGCTCTATTCTACTTGGTATCAGTTTCACCAAAATATGGAGAAAGCCAGTCTGGTGCAAGAATGTAGATTGGCAAAAAAAATGGGTTATGAACTCATTATTATCGACGATGGGTGGCAAACCATGGACACCAATCGAGGCTACGACTACACGGGCGATTGGCAACCCGAACGCTTTCCAGATATGGCGAATTTAGTGGCTAAGCTACACGAAACGGGTATGAAAGTAGGGCTTTGGTTTTCCGTTCCTTTTTGTGGCAAAAAATCGAAAGCCTTCCAAAAGTTCAAAGGCAAGTTTTTGATCGAAAACCATCGTTGGGCACCTGTTTTTGATGTGCGCTACCCTGAAGTACGACAGCACTTGATTGATATTTATGCCAATGCTGTCAAAAACTGGAATTTAGATGCACTAAAGCTTGATTTTATAGATGAATTCAAAGTATATCCAGAAA
>JBCDKV010000143.1:0-9553 GCA_038746215.1 Bacteroidota bacterium
AGCTAACAGCTAACAGCTAACAGCTAACAGCTAACAGCTAACAGCTAACAGCTAACAGCTAACAGCTAACAGCTAACAGCTAACAGCTAACAGCTAACAGCTAACAGCTAACAGCTAACAGCTAACAGCTAACAGCCACTTATCATGAAAAAAATTATCGTTCCCGTCGATTTCAGTGACACATCACTGGCAGCCTATTTCTTTGCCGTAGAATTAGCAAAAAAGTTTGAGGCAAGCATAGATGTTGTTCATATCTACGACGGTTCTATCAATACCAATCAAGGTTTGACGTTTGAACTGATGCAAACCAAGGAGGGCAGTATATTGAACCAATTACAGCAATTTATCAATATTGCGCCTGACGAAGGTGGAACACAAGTCGCTGTAAACGTGAACTGTAAGACCTATCTCGCTTACAATACGTCCGCTAGAATTTGTAAGCTTTCTGCCGATTATGATTTGATTATTATGGGCATGACGGGTAAGCACGCCTTAGAGAAAAAACTACTGGGTAGCATTGCTTCCTACGTCGGACAACATGCCGAATGTCCTGTGCTGATTGTTCCTAGAAATTATCAGTACAAAGGACTGCATAACATCGTATATGCGCGCAACTGGGAATCTATGAACGAAGTAGCCTTACGTTCGGTAGTGGAGCTGGCTAAGGTGTTTCAAAGTGCCATTCATTTTGTGCATGTCAATGAAGAATTGAGTATCATGGATTTTGCGATCACCGAACAAGCAACGCTAGCAGAGCTATTGGCCGAAGATGCACCTGCAGTCGCCTACCAGATCGTCAATGTGGATAGCAGTTCTCCAAAACAGGGGATTGAAGACTATGCGCAAGACAAAGAAGCAGATTTAATCGTGCTAGTCAATCGCCAACACAGCTTCATCGACAATCTTTTCAAGCGCAGTATGACCAAAGAAATGGCCTTGCACTCCAAAGTACCACTCTTGATTTATCACGCTCGAAAATCATACTAATTATGAACAAAGTAACAAAAATATTAGTCCCCACCGATTACTCTGAGTTCGCTAAACGAGCAGCTATTTTTGCCATAAATTTGGCGAATCATTTCGGGAGCGAAGTCTTACTGTATCATCTTTTCCAAGTGCCTAGCAGCACAGGTTCTTTCGCTTCCATGAGAGATGTCATTGGTAAAGATGCTCTAGACGACATGGCAAAATTAGAAAAAGAACTTCTGCCTTTGGTCAAAGGCTCAGGTAGTTTGAAGACTGCTGTCGCTGAAAATCATACGGTAGAAGCCATTGTAAACCGTGCTAAGAAAGAAGATTTTGATCTGATCGTCATGGGAACGCAAGGCGCAAGCGGATTAACAGAAATATTTATTGGCAGTATAGCCGCTAGTGTCTTAAAACGGGCAGAGACACCTTTGCTAGCTATTCCTGAACACGCTAATTTTGAGGCGCTAAGGACGGTCGTGCTTGCGTTGGACAACGAAGGTATTCAGGGCGAACAAAACTTTGAACTATTACATGCGCTTGTAAAATCTTTTGGTGCAAAATTGAAAATAATACACGTAGAAACGGGCGACGGGGACTTAGAACTGGCTTCACAAGTTAAGTTTTTCTTTGAAGGATTAGATTATGAATATCTAAGTTTGCCAATAGGCGGTAGTATTAACGAAACGATCAACCAATATATAGCAGCACAGGAAGCCGATTTGTTGTGTATGCTTCGTAGAAAAAAGTCTTTCTTCCAGCGTATATTCGAAGGGAGCAGTACCACCAAAGAAGTATTCAATAGTGAAGTGCCGCTTTTGGTAATGAAAGCATCATAGCCAGCAGCTAACTATTCTCGTTTTATTTCGTTTTCATAGATTCGTTTTCTTTCACTGAAAGCTAGATGAGCATACGGCATCGAAGTCACAGATATTCGACGATTCGTGATCCGTATCCTATTTTAATTTGCGTTGAAGACTTAGACGATTAGGGTATTTATGCGTCTTTCTTATTGTGTTCATATAGTTTTTGAAAATTCACTAATGGTAGTAGAATAGGTTTAATCGCAGCATCTAAAGAAATAGAACGAACATGTTGTCGAATATAGGGGTAAATGATAGCTGGAGCATTGATGTTTTTAAATTCATTATCTGTCAAAGGAGTCTCTCCTGTCTTTTTAAAAACTCCTACCATCGCTACTTTCATATACAGAGCATCAGGACTATTAGCCTCTCCTAGTTCTACAACAACTGTGGTCTCTGTGTTATCACTTTGATCAATGGAATTTAAAGCGACTTGCATCCCATATTCATCAAGAGAGGATTCATTATTAATGTTTCCTCTTTTGAATGTACTTTCACTTAAGAAGATAGTTTCCAAGCGTATTGTAGATTCTGCTTTTTCTATCATAATACTTGATTAAGCAGCCATTGCATACTGACGATTACCTGCGTTTTTAGCAAGAACGAACTCAAATTTAGGTTCTTGATAGTCGGTGTAAATGGGTTTATCAAAAAGGCTTTCTTCCAATATCTCTGCATTTAATGAATACAATTTAGAAGAAGCTATTAAGCTCGGTTCATCAATTTCTACAAGAGATTCCCTAGTTATGAAGCAAAATATTTCGTCTGCTTTCATTGCCTCGAATTTATCCGTTACAGCTATCTCCAATTTTAGAAACTCGTCTGTATCAAATAGATAGGAAGGGCTTACTTTTATAAAATGGGTAGAAGAATGCGTTTTATATTGATATTCCAAACTAGCTATCGGAAATAAATTCTGTATTTTATTGAATACTGTTTGAACAAAGTCTTGGGTTGTCATAGGCTAAAACTTCTTTTGATTAATAGTTGAATTTCTTCAAATGTGTCTTTCACTTTTTCAGCTTTCTCAGCGGTTATTTCTACATCATAGTAATCAGCTTCTATTCTAGAGTTTCTCAACTCTATTAGCATTCGTTTGAAATTTATAGCCGATCTACTATCAACAATTTTATCTTTTGAGAGCCAATGGTAAATTTCTTTAATGTAAAATAAGTGTCTATTCCCAGCACTACCTTTTATTTGTTCCAATCCTGCATTATATTCATCTGTATAGTATTCACTCAGGATATAAATGATCTTTTGAATACAAGAATAATAGGCACAATGTGTGATTGCTGCATAAACATCCTTATCAAATAAATAAGAAAAAGCAATTTTGTTTTGTTCGGACTTATCTAACAAAAATGACATTCACATAGTTTCAGCCTTACTGTTATTTGGCTAGTTGATTACTTAAGAATAAAAGCTAAATATATAAAACAATCTGAATTAATGCAAATCTGTCTGCTGCATTGAAGCAAAATTTACAGCTTTGGTATGATTATGTGACAGCAGCGTTTCCTCTTTGGTTCTGCTAATTTTTCAAAATCAAAGAGGAGTAGTGCTACAAATGTGTACCAAAGTATCTATCCATCGCATTTATAGCACTACCTAAACTTATTATTGTACTTTCGCTAACTATTCTTCTT
This sequence comes from Bacteroidota bacterium, assembly GCA_038746215.1. Taxonomy (GTDB): domain Bacteria; phylum Bacteroidota; class Bacteroidia; order Chitinophagales; family Saprospiraceae; genus JAAUTG01. Next base: position 3,479 of record JBCDKV010000143.1, read on the forward strand.
CTTCCGTAAATCCTCCAAATATCGATCCAACTCGATTTCGTCGTAGACCAATACTTCGCGCGGTTTGCTGCCTTCGTTTGGTCCTACAATACCAAGAGCTTCCAACTGATCCATGATGCGTCCTGCGCGGTTGTAGCCTAGACTGAGGCGGCGTTGAATCATAGAAGTCGAGCCATGTTGATTACCGACGATCAATCGAGCGGCATCTTCAAATTTGTCGTCCAAATCCTTGAGATTCAGACCGCCGCTGCCTTGAATCTCTGCGTCGTCACCATGAAATTCGGGTAGGAAATGAGGTTCGGGATAGCCGCGCTGTTCAGATATGAATTTAAGGACTTTTTCTACCTCTGGCGTATCCACAAAAGCGCATTGTAGACGAATCATATCGCCACCTACCGATAGCAGCATATCCCCGCGTCCAATCAGTTGATCGGCACCGCCGCCATCCAAAATCGTCCTAGAGTCTACCTTAGAAGTGACCTTAAAAGCGATACGAGCGGGGAAGTTCGCTTTGATGACCCCCGTGATAATATTAACCGATGGACGCTGTGTGGCGATGACCAAATGTATACCAACCGCGCGCGCCAATTGCGCTAAACGACCAATTGGTAGTTCCACTTCCTTACCCGCCGTCATAATCAAATCGGCGAACTCATCTATGACCAACACGATGAAAGGCAAAAAGCGATGTCCTTTGGTGGGACTCAAACGCCTTTTGATGAATTTCTCGTTGTATTCTTTGATGTTTCGTACCGATGCTTTTTTGAGCAGATTGTAGCGTTGATCCATTTCGATACAAAGCGAATTGAGCGTATGTACCACCTTATTCGTCTCCGTCGTGATGGGTTCGGGACTGCCAGGCAAGAATGCCAAGAAATGATGATCGATTTGAGAGTAGGGAAAAAGCTCCACTTTCTTCGGATCAATAAGCACCAATTTCATCTGAGAAGGGTGCTTACGATAGAGTAAAGACATCAAAATCACATTGATGCCCACCGACTTGCCCTGTCCCGTTGCTCCTGCAATCAGCAAGTGCGGCATTTTGGATAAATCTGCCACAAAAACCTTAGAATCAATCGTCTTGCCAAAAGCAATCGGCAGTTGCATCTTGGAGCGTTTGAACGCTTCTGAACCCAAAGATTCTTTTAAGGAAACAATAGCTTTTTTCTCATTCGGCACTTCAATTCCAATCACACCTTCCCCTGGAATAGGCGCAATAATCCGAATACCCAAAGCCGACAGACTCAAAGCAATATCATCCTCCAAATTTTTGATTTTGGAAATACGTACGCCTGGGGCTGGCTTTACTTTGAAGAGCGTCACCGTCGGACCAACGACCGCTTTCACACTCGTAATCTCGATTTTATAGTGCAACAGGGTCTCTATGATCTGATCTTTCTTGTTTTCTAGTTCTTCACGATTAATCTCTTGCTTATGCTCGGCGTAGTCCTCCAAAAGTGCAAGTACTGGATTTTCGTAGCTCGGCAGTTCCAGTGTCGGATCGTAAGGTTCTAGTTGGTCGCTTTCTTGCACTTTTTCTAAGGCGTGAGAATTGACGGGCACGGAAGGACCAGGCAGATCACCTTCGGGTGTTTTTTCGACGGGCGCAGCTTCTTCCACTTTTGGCATTTCAATTTCCAGCTCACCTTCGCCTACTTTCAGGGCTGCTTTTTTCTTTTGCTCCAAACGATCTTTCAGACTCAGTGCCACTTGCCCTTTATCATCTACAATCAATGCCCCCGAATCATCCGTCTTGGCTGCTCCGATGGCTGCTTTTTCAGATGCAGCAATTTGGTCTTTGCTTTGCTTCTTTGGTCTCAGGGTTTTGACGGTCTTTTTGTCGCGCATTTCAGCGGGTCGGTAGCGTTCTCCCAGAAAGCGTTTGTAGAAATACTCGCGGCTGTCGTTCATGGCACTCTCCATCGTCATTTCGCTAAAATTTGGATTCATGTTCCAAATGAAAAGTCCCACCAAAAATGCCAAAAACAGCAAAATCAAACCTGCCGAACCGACAAAATTGTACAACCAATCACTCACCATGCCACCAAAAGCACCGCCCCAAGAAAAGGGAGAACTAGCGAAGATGGCAGCTAGGAAAACGGACAGAAAAATCAGCAGCAAAACACTATTACGGATGAAAGGAACGGAGTCCTTGAGGGGCTTATCCTGTATGGTATTCCAACCCAAAATGCCCAACAGTGCTACAAAGATGAAAGAGGGAATGCCGAAACCCCAGTAGATGAACAGATCAGAGACGATCGCACCCAGCCGTCCTAACCAGTTGTCCATCTCAATAGCCGTTTCCGACAACAGACTCCAGTGCGACTGATGCACCAAGCTCTGGTCTTCCTCCCAAGTGAAGATATAAGAAGTAAAAGCAATGAACAAATAGCTGGCTATCAGGATACTAAAGACTCCCAACAGTTTCGCGATCCGATCATCTTTCCAATCAATTGCTGCTTTCTTTTTGCGCTTTCTCGCCATTTACATTCTGCTATACGTTGATGATAATGTTCCAAACAAGCTCTTGATTAGACGCTACCAACAACTTTAAGTTTTTTGTTTATAAAATATAAAACTGTATGCACAAAGCTAAGGATTTTATGGGAAAACTTGCAAAGAGTAGAAAGACTTTATTAGGGCAATCGCCAAAAGCTATTCTTTGTTGATTTGTTGCAGTGGTTTATTTGTTACGCGACTTCTTTGGCATTGCACCTGAATGATGAGCCGTGCTGGAAACACGCTCTTAGTGAAAGCTCATTAATAAATTGAGCCAGAAAAAGCAGTTATTTTGAGTAGCTGCTACCCCATCCGCTGTGCGGTTCACTCACTTGAATGTTCCCCAAACATTCACCCGATGGGATCGTTCATGAATACAAAAAATCAGTGCATAGCAGGGCTACGGACTTACTTTTTTGTATCGCTTAGCTGCCAAAAGAACAATTTTAATGGTTTAAGTTATTATTGATCTTTCACTTAGCACAGAAATAACAAAAAAGCAAATAAAGTGTACTATATTTGGACATATATGAATGTGCGAACCAGATTCAAACATTTTTAGTCTTAATACTTAGTGGTGTACGAAGCTCTGTGTTTCCGTCCATAAAAAACCTTCGTACACGCCTAATTAATATTCAAACATGAAAGCTGCGACCAGCATACGCGAATTACCGAATAGTTTACTGCCGAATTATCCGTTGCGGCAGGGAGAGGATGATGAGTTTTATGTGCCGTTATACGAAGAGGAAATAGAAGCACTTCAAGATAGTATTTTGAATGATAATATTTCGGCGCAAACCCTTTTTGTAGCAGGACAAACAGGTACTGGGAAAACAACTGCCCTGCACTTTCTGCCCAACGATGAGATAAAAGAAGCTTATGAGGTAGTGTATTTAAATGCAAAAGAGGCTTTTGACGTTACCGATGTTACTGCTATCGAAATATTGATTATGATTTGCTATAAATTGATGCAGTATGATAGCAAATTAGAACAAGAATTTTTTGATGAAGTAGAAAAACTAGATAAAGTTCAGCAGGGAATACTAGAACATTCTAAAACGAGAACCTCCGAGTTTAAGACAGAACTTGGTGCTGGTGCAAGGCTAGGGCTAAGTGGAAGTCCAATTGGAAATTTTCTAAAACTTTTTAAACTTTCAACAGATTTCTTTGCCAGTCTCATTCTGAGTGCAGACTATAGAGCAGTTACTAGAGAAGCCTTCCGCATCAATCCACAAGAACTGGTGAAAATTACAAATAGAATCGTTGACCGCTTTATTCAAATAGTTGCTAAAGAGAAGAAATTACTAGTTATTATAAATGAATTAGATCACATTCGGAGTCCAAAATTAATAGAAGGGATTTTTATAGACGATATAGAACTTATAAAAAAGGTAGGCTGTAAAAAAGTTATTTCTGTTCCTGTCACCTTGCTAAAAGAATCAGAATTTAAAAACTTTACAAAGCATTTCTGTATTAAGTTAAACGTAAATCCACTTGCAAGTGGTTTGTCAAGTATGACTAAGGAGCAAATTGCTTACAATTACGACATTCTTCGCAAAATTATAAGGAGGCGCATAGATTCTTCTGTCACACTTATTGAAGACCACATGATTGATCAAGCAATCGAGGCTTCAGGAGGCATAGTTCGACAATATTTGAGTATATTGCACGAAGCAGCAAGACACGCAAGGCGCAAAAAGGGAGCAAAAATAAACGATTTGAATTTGAAAGAAGGCAAAGACGTTTATCGTCAAATGCTAGAACGATCCATCGTATTAAGTAGTAACAAGATTGATTTATTGAACGAAATAAGATTAGATCATCAATACGAACGGCGAGAAGAGCGGGAAAAAATTGTCGTACAGTGTTTACTAGGGAATCAAATTATCGTTTATATGAATGATCCAACTTGGTACAGCATCAATCCGCTCATAGAAGAAACGGTTCGCATTTATGCAGAAAAAAGAAAAACTGCCTCCTAATGAATTACTCTCCATTAGTGATCGCTTACGGTATCAAGACCTGATAGCTGACTTATCCTACATGGAGAAAGGGTTTCCATTTTACGCAGTCATCGGTGTAGAAGACGATGAACTAGGTAGCAGTTTGCTCCAAGATTTAAAAAAGCGAATAGCCGACCATGAAGTTATCGATGATCTTTCCTTTTCTACAGGTTATCAAGCGGTTATCGCTAATTTGAGTCCCGAAAAATGCTATTTACTACCCATATTTCACATCGAAGATGATTTAAAAAACATCGCCCAGCACTTGCTTTTCTACCGAGACTTTGTGCCAGATAAAGGGCTTAGAATGATTTGGCTCTTACGAACAGAACAATACGATGAAGTTCTGCTTTCCGCCTACGATTTTACCTCCTCTGCTAACTACACGGCACTTTTTAAAAATTTTGCGGCGCAGATTCGAAGACACTTCAAACCTCTACCAGAGGATAGTAAATTGAAAAGGGCTTACGAGCAAGCAGAAGCAGAGCTAAAAGCTGTCCTAGGCGTATCTGATGATGACGAGCATTGGTGGCGCAAAGCAGTACAAATAGAAACTACCAGCAATAAGGAAGTCTTAATTAGAAAATGGTTTAATTATGCCCTGCAAGCACAAGAATACAACCAGTGGGATAGAGCGATAGAAATCTATAAGAAAACACTACAATTAAATCCTCCAGAGGATAAAAAAGCTGTTATTCTTTGCAATCTGGGGAATATATTTCATCAAAAGGGAGAATGGGATAGAGCCTTACAATACCATCAAGAAAGTCTGAAACTTGAAATACAGTTAAGTGATTTGTCAGGGCAAGCTCGGCAGTTAGGAAATCTGAGTGTGATCTTTCAGAACAAAGGAGAATGGGACAAAGCCTTGCAATATCAGCAGAAAAGCTTGGAATTATATCAGCAGTTGGGTAACCTTTATGGACAGGCGAGCCAATTAGGTAACTTGGGTTTAATCTTTCAAGATAAAGGAGAGTTAATTAAAGCTTTGCAGTACCAGCAAGAAAGTTTGGAATTGTATCGGCGATTAGGTGATTTTTCAGGACAGGCTAGCCAATTGGGTAATTTAGGGTTAACTTTTTACCAAAAAGGCGAATGGGATAAAGCCTTGCAGTATCATCAAGAAAGTCTGAAAATTGAAATACAGTTGGGTAATGTATTGGGACAGGCTAGGCAATTAGGGAATTTAGGTGTAATCTTTCAAGACAGAGGAGAATGGGACAAAGCCTTGCAGTATCATCAAGAAAGCTTAGCACTAAATCAATTAGTGAGCAATTTGGCAGGACAGGCGAATTCTCTAGGTAATATAGGCTTAATATTTCAAAAAAAAGAGGAATGGGATAAGGCGCTAAAGTATCAGCAAGAAAGTCTGAAATTACATCGACAATCGAATAATCAGATAGGGCAGGCGAGTTTACTAGGTAGCTTAGGCATAACATTCCAGTACAAAGGACATCAGGACAAGGCTTTTCAGTATCATCAAGCAAGTTTAGCATTAGAACAGCAATTGGGTAATTTGGTAGGACAAGCGAGGCAGTTGGGTAGTTTGGGGGTAATTTTTAGTGAAAAGGGA
>JBCDKV010000144.1:0-9477 GCA_038746215.1 Bacteroidota bacterium
CACAATTTTATATTTTTTATTACAAAAAAATTATCAATTTGTGTGGCCCTTTTGTAAAGAAATGTGGTTGTTTTTGAGGATTTTCGCAAAAAATCAAAAAAAACAACCTCATTTCTGTCCGAAGGAGCTTTGCATTTCTTACTTAAAAGAACATCATCTATACGAACAAGGATGCTACAATATAACCGCTTTTACCAAAAAAAGGTGTGAAAAAAGGTAGAAAAGCCATCATAAAGTTGGTAGGCGACGAAATTTTTAGCATTACCTTAAAAAACAAGCAAGTATGTATGCTATATTATAAGCTAAATGAAATCAATGTTCTTGGCAATACTCGAAAATATAAATCACTGCAGTAAAGTTCCTAAGATCGCGCAACAAGTATGCCCAGGTAGTTTTTGTGTTTCCGTCCGAAGGGATTTATTGGTTACACTTGCTACACGATTTCCTTACATCGACTCAGGCTGATTTTAAGTAAAACGTAAAGAAAAACAAGACTTCGCGCAACCCTAAAATCTGATGACTTACTTTGTAGTTTTTTGATAGAATCATACAAAATATACTATTATGATACGTTTTTTCCAGATGCTACTTCTATTCTTCATATTAACAAATACAGCTTGCTCACAGTCTCTTGAGTTTGAATACCAAGGCATCCCACCCGAAGGCAAATACATGCTGATGGACGAAAATGCGAGCGATATTTCTCCCGAAGCAGCAGACAACGTACTGCTCCGTAACCGAGTCTACATAGATATCGATACCTTAGATCGTCTGTACTTGAATACTCATCCGATTGAATACGAAACACTTTCTAAGCATTTAAGATATGTGTTGAAGAATCCTGACCGACAAGCATTTTTGCCCGAAAGCCTAGACGAAGCAGTAATATTTATCAATTTTTTCACTCATGATAATGCTAAAATAGAAGACGATGTTAAAAGATTCAAAAGAGGGTATGCACTCCAGGTCATTGTGCATACTTATTTTGATCTTTTCAATCAGCAAATAGACAAAAAAATAAAAGATATCAACCCAGCAGATGTCGAGCGCCTAAATATGCTTTCTACACCCAAAATTGCTTTTCCCATGTTTGACGATGAAAGTAATAGAAGCATCGAAGCAATACTCCCTGATTGGGCAGAAGAACCTGACATCGGTAAGGTGCAGGAAAGAAATATTTTTAAAGTAAAAGTAAATGACAAAAATGAAGTTTTCGTTCAAGGAGAAAAAACTGCAATCGTTACGCTGAAGTCTATGGCAAAAGAGTTTATTATGAATCCTAAGCAACATTCCGATTTAGCAGAATCTCCTAGAAAAGCAATAATCTCCCTACAGAATGATCGCGGCACATCATATAAATTGTATCTCGAAGTCTATAATGAATTAAAAGCTGCTTACGAAGAACTTTGGGACGAATTAGCACAACAAAAATACGGTCGAGGCTATACAGACGACATGCCAAAGGAAATGAAAAAAGCAATCAGAGGCGAAATTCCCTTTGTACTTTCAGAAGCAGAACCGACAGATCTCGGGACGGAAGAAAATTAGTACAATAAAAATATTAGGGGTGTACGCAGTCTCGTTTTTCTTAACATTTTACTTGAAAATAGTCTGAGTCAATTCAAGGAATTCGCGCAACAAGTATGCTCAGGAGCCCTGCTAAGACTTGTTCCAGTGTTGCTCAAAACTTCGTACACGCCTATAAAAATATCAATTATTTCTATGTCTATAGAAAAAGGCCCTCAAAAAAGTAAACGTAAAAACCACAAGTAACCCCCAATTAATATAATAAGCTAGCGTCCCTTCTGGACTGGGATAATTTAATAAGAAATAAAGGGCAGTAATACTCAATAAAGCGTACAAAAACTGCTGCCCCAATTGAAAAAACCGATCAAGTCGTTGATTGAGTCCTTTGACTTCGTATTCCAGTTCACCCTTATTCGCTGTTTTGAGGAGGCGAGCAATTTCGCTAGGCAAGGAAATCGCGGTGCTCAGATGATTTTTAAAACTGCTGACAATCAGTTGAGTAATGCTATCGCTATTGCTCAGGACGTGTTGTTTCATGTAGGGCTTAACGACTTCTAGGGTGTCCAATTTGGGAGCAAGCTGAAAGGAATTCCCTAATAGTAATACGATGGTTCTATTCAGTAAAATATAATCTTTGGGAATTTGGATGGCATTAGAAATATCTCGTAAGTCCACTTTTTTGAGTAGCGTGGCGATGGAAGACAGCCCAGATTTGAGTTGTACATTCTGAAAATTTAAACCGTCTAGCTCTACTTCTTCTCGCAAAAAAGCTCGAAAAGTGTCGATCAACTGCTCTACGTATTGTTGGGAAGCTCGGTCTGAACCAATGAAGCCCATCTTACGAAGTGCCTGCACGGTGGCTTCCGTATCGTTGCGCACGACGGCTTCGATTAGGTTTGGAATGGTATTTTTCATGCTATCGCTCAGTTTTGCAACTGCCCCAAAATCCAATAGAATGATCTCCCCAAACTCATTAACTAAAATATTGCCAGGATGCGGGTCGGCGTGGTAAAAGCCATCGACCAAGATCATCTTGCAGTAGAGTTCTAATAGGCGTTCTGCCAGTTCTTCTACATCTATTTCCCAAGCTTTCAACTGCTCTACTTGCCCAATATTGACTCCTTCACAGTAGCTGGCGACCAGCACTTTTTTGCGATTAAATTCGGGATAGATTTCAGGAATACGCACTCGAAGCTCAGGCACCGTTTTCAAGTTTTCTGCAATCCGTTGCATTGAAATCGCCTCTTTCCGATAATCCAGTTCTTCTTCTATCATTTGTCGCACCTGCAAATAGGTGTGATCGAGTCCTTTCACATTCATAAAAAAGGCATGTAGCCGCACCAAGTTTTTGAGGATCGTCAAATCTGCCGCTGCAATGACTTCGATATTAGCGTGTTGCACCTTCACCACCACTTCTCGCCTTTCTATTCTCGCCCGATGCACCTGTCCCACTGAGGCCGCCGCCAAGGGTGTTTTTTCAAAGTGTGTAAAAAGTGCCTCTGGTTTTTGCCCGAATTCTGCTAGGATGGTTTGTTCTACTTCTTCGTAGGGTTTGGCTTTGATGTGATCTTGCAATTCTTCCAGCGGCGCACGAAATTCTTCTGGCAAGGCATTAGAAAGATTGGAAATAAGCTGCCCAAATTTGATGAATAAGCCCTGCAGTTCTTGCACGCGTCGTCTGATGCGATCCGCATTTTTTTGGTGCAAAGCTTTGATGCGTCTTTCTTGGTAGGCTTTCCCGAAAAATTTAGCTCGAAAGTGTAAGCTGATGTAGCTGAAGAAAACCAAGGTAGCTGTCCAGTAGGCTTTGCGCTTTCTCACGCTGGGTAGGAATATTCTTTGTCGTTTTGGCATATTATTGGATGTGTAAATGAGATGTATTTAGGCTGTTGATGTTGTTTAAGCTGTTTATTCGTTTATCGCTGAATCCCTCGAAGTCTTAAGTCAGACTTGAAATAAATTCAGAAAAGCTCCTAAGATCGCGCAACAAGTATGCCCGAAGGTTTTTTATGGACGGAAACACAAATGCTCAGTTATTTTTTTAGGAAAAATAACTGAGCATTTGTGTTTCCGTCCGAATAGACTTGCTGAGTATACTCGTTTCACGATTTTCTGGTATTTACTTGAACTGAGTCTGAGTGAGATGTTAAGGAACGCGAACAAAATAAGTCCTTGTACAAGCCTAATTATTATTGCGCAACAAGTCAGCAAAGCTAACTTTTAGCGAGGCAAAGCACTAATTTTCGGTAGACCGCTCATAAGCAAAGCTACCGACTCCTTGCGATCCCCAAGCTGTGAATTTGACAGATAGATAAATATCGTCGTCTTCTAAGAATAAAACAAGCTCTTTCCCGACCACATTTTGCGGATTACCAACGGCGGCTCTAAACCGTTGAAAGCTCAAATTTTCAATATCATCAATGTCGCCTACTGCCCAAAGCGTTCCTTCGGGGCTTTCGTCTTTATCGGCACTGTCCTCTGTTTTGGCATTATAGATTTGTCCGCCACCCGTCGCTCTAGTTATCCAAACGTTTTCTGAGATACGATCTTGATTTTCTTCTAAGTTTGCATCTGTCATTGCTGCTTTGCTGAAAGTAATAGGGCTACCTGTCCAAATAATAGCATCTTCGGATATTTCATTAGATACGTCTGCGCTGTCTTTGGAACAAGCTGCTAGGAATAGTAGTGCAGCGAATAGATATAAATTTTTCATAGAACACGTATTTTTTTGTCTTTCAAATTAGGGTTGTACGAAGTCTCAGTTTTGTTAACATTTTACTTGAAAACAACCTGAGTCAGTGCAAAGAATTCACGCAACAAGTATGCTCAGTAATTCCCTTCGGACGGAAACACAAATTTTAACTTATTTTTTTGGAGAAAAATAAGTTAAAATTTGTGTTTCCGTCCATAAAGAACCTTTAAGCATACTTGTTGCGTGATCTCAGGAACTTTCCCTGAATTATTCCGAGTGTTGCTCAAAACTTCGTACACGCCTAGTTTAAAGTGTTAAAGTTTGTTAAAAAAACAGTTTCAAATCGCACTAAAACCACTTTTCTTCCAAATCTTTCATCTTTTGGATGGTAACATTTCTCAGGTAAATGGTACGATATGTTAGTGGATGGCAAATTATTGCCTTTACAAATCTATTTTCACCAAAGTAAGCTTAACAAATATTTAGAATTTGGCGAATAACAAATCGTATTACAAAAGAGTTTAATAAGCAAAACAGCATTAAATACACTATGTAATGAACATCAGGAAATGATAAAATAAAAATAGGACAAGATCATTTCCAATAAGAATCACACCATGAATATTAAAAAAATAAAGTTAGACTTAACCGTTAAATTACTCAATAAGAGAAGTAATTCCAATCTACTATTTTCCGTCAAAGAAGCTATGCACACCTTCAAAGATGAAGTTGGCAGTTTCTTGGGATTCACTGTTCTGCGAGACATGGGCATCGGCTCGGATATGGTTAGCCGCACTTACGCTATCAAATACGAGAACTGCACACTGAACGTAGATATGGTTTTGAATGAAAAAACGCGCAGTGAATATTTGAATAGTTTTCGATTGAGCTAGGCGTAATGAATGCCCCTATTCCATTACTACCAAAAAACGCTTATCCAAGGGATTCAAATGCTCCTTTAAGGTTTGGAAGAAAGTCTCGCCATTTTTGATGTAAAATGCCATAAAATTGTCGTGACGTTCTTGCAAACCGCTAGGGAACAGCCGTTCTTTTAGAGAGCGAATTTGGTTGATCGTAATTTCATGCCGATTTTTCTCCGCTCGCAACAGCTTGGCTTCCAACGCACTAATCGCATTCAGCAATTTAGCCTGCTCGCTCAGGACTGTTTTTTTGAGTCCTGAATCAATGTCGATAGCTTTCTGCACGATACCACTAAAAATCTGCTGCACTTGCCCTTTTTCGACTTTCAGACTCAATTCATTTTCCGTATTTTCTTTTACATAGGCTTTAATCAAGGCTTCTACTTCTCCAAATAAATCTTTTATTTCCAAGCCCACTTTTTCGAGTCGTTTTTGATTGCCTTTGTCCACCCAAAGCGCAGAATTACGGCGTACTAGCATCGGAAAATTGACGCCGAAATACTCAAACTGGGACAGCCGTTCTTGCCAGTAAGCCAACTCTCCACCACCACCTACATAAGCTAGATTCGGAAGCACAACCTCTTGATAAATGGGACGCATCACGACATTGGGGCTGAAACGCTCGGGATGCTGCTCTATCTCAGCGATCATATCCGCCTCCGAAAATTCAATAGCGGTATCCAATACCTTGTAGCGACCATTTTCCAGAACAATTCGATTGCGCAGTTGATTTTTGAGGTAGAAAAAATTGATCTCACGCGGATAGGCTTGACTAGAAAATCCTTTGGCGGCTAATTCATCCTGCGTAGCTTGTATCAGTGCTTGTGAAGGTTGCTCTAAAATTTCTTTTTTGATATATGGTATGAACAAGCGTTTAAGATCGGCTTGATTCATATTTAAAACGACCAAGCCGTAGTCTTGGAAGAGTTCGTGAACCAATTGCTGTGTCGCTACGCCATATTTTTCCTGCTGGGTGAAAGCGCGTTCTACTTTTTCGTAAATATTTTGCGCCAAATCCGAATTGCCCAATATGTCTTTTAAGTCGGCGAGCGTGGGTTGCAAACTTTCGGTCTTCATCCAACCTACTGCACCCGTCTCTTCGTTTTGCCACTCCAAGCGTTTGCTAAATAAATGTGTATGATTGATTTCTTCAAAATCGTGGTCTTCACTTCCCAATACGAAAATAGGTACGACGTGATAGTCGGGATATTTTGCATTGAGTTGTTCTGCTAGATTAATCGCAGAAAATATTTTGTAGATAAAATAGAGCGGTCCAGTAAATAGGCTCGGCTGATGAGCAGTGACGACGGTAAAAGTATTTGCTTTGGCTAAAGCGTCAATCTGTGCCTGTACTTTTTCGTTGGCGGCAAAGTCTTGGTATTGTGACTTTAGGTTATCAACTAAAGCTGCTCGATTAATCTCGGTATCCGATCTATCTTTAAAGACCGCTTCGAAGCCTTCGAAGCTTACTTCATACTTATAGAAAGTGCGGAGATCAGGATGGGCAGTAGTATATGCGACGTCGCGTGTAGAAAATTGTGGGATTTCAGTGAAAGGAAAATGTATAATTTCCATATAGGCGGTGAAGATTGTTTAACTGGTCAGGATAGTGATAAAATGATGCGTAGGTGATCGGAAATACGCTGCAAAGAACAAGAAAGAAAGGCATTCAGTTGTGAAGAAGTTGTTGTTTCCGTCCATAAAAACCTTTGAGCATACTTGTTGCGCGATCTCAAGAGCTTCACTAAGCTTTATTTCAAGTATTTCTCCTGACTTCGTACACCCTCATTACTGAATTATAAGTACTTGCGATTTAAGCCAACAGCTAAAGACTAAAGTCGAACTAAACAAACATATACTTACCCCTTTAACCCCCGTCCTTGCTTATTAATCTTGCCTTCGTACTCTAGTTTTTTCATCAGGCGATCCAAAATACCGTTGATGAAATCCTTACTTTTTTCTGTGCTGTACAGCTTAGAGATTTCTACAAACTCATTCAGCGTAACTTTGGTGGGAATCGTTGGGAAGTAAAGCAATTCTGCCAGTGCCATTTTAAGTAGCAGCATATCAATGATCGCCACGCGGTCGACATCCCAGTTTTTTAGGACTGGCTCAATGTAGCTGAGCAATTCTTTATTGTCGTAGTAGGTATAGCGCAACAGTTCTTCCCCAAATTCTGTGGTCTCCGCAGGTGGAAGAAAAGTATCTAGGAAGTTTGCTGCGGCGGGCAAGGCTCGGATGGTTTTTTTCACTGTTCCTACGACTAGAGATTTATCATCGACCCAAGCCGAAGAAAAATCTTCCATGCTGTCGTTGTAGCGTTCGCTATTCACACAGAATTTGAAAAGTGCTAGCAGTATCTGCTGATGATCGGAGGCTTTGGGCTGTTCTATTTTTAGGTATTTTTTGTAGTCGTCTGTTTTGGCAAACTCGGCGTAGATGGCACGCGTGTCGTCCTTGTCAATCCTAGGCGCAAGCTTGTATTTTCTGACTTTTCGCTCGTAATCTTCGTTAGAACAAAGCGAATCACTCAATTCATTGGTCGCCAAAATATTGGTAAAAACAAGGTCTTCTTTGGATCGAAGGTACTTTGTCTTTCTTTTGGCTGCGTCTTTACTAGCGTATTCCAACACACGCGAAAATTGCAATAAGCCGTATAGGAATAACTCATAGGACTGATCTACACTAGTACGATAGGCACGGATTAATTTTTCATAATCTAATCCTTTGTTCCTATTACTCATGTATAAGAGTTGCATCACTTTGATGCGGACGTTTCTTCTACTTAACACTGAAATGCCTGCTTTTGGTTTGTAATTGCTGACCGAGTAGACTCCTTTCGACCAATGCTTTATATCAGAGCATGTTTGGAGCATTATCTTCCTGTAAACCAGTATTTTCCGAACCTGACTTTGAAAATAATCGCTGCTAACCCATCCGCGAAGCGGTTCTCTCGCTTAAATATTCACTGAATATTTACCTAAAGGATCGCTCGTTTATCCCGATAAAGTTGTTATTATTTTCTTCGCCAGAACCGTAAACTACTGATGTACAGTTCAATCCTGCTCCAAACAAGCTCTTAGTGCAAATAACTATTATTTCTAACAAAAAAAGGGAGATTTAGAAAATAATTTCTTAAAACTCCCTTTAATTTTTTATTCCAATTATTCGTGTACGAAGTTTTGAGCTAGACTTGAAGTAAATCCTAGAAAGTTCCTAAGATCGCGCAACAAGTATGCCCAAAGGGTTTTATGGACGGAAACGCAAAAGTTTACTATTTTTTCTGAGGAAAAATTAGTGAACTTTTGTGTTTCCGTCCGAAAGAATTTAATAAGCATACTTGTTGCTCAATTTTCTTACTTTAGCTCAAGTTATTGACAAGCTCTTTCTTAGCAAAACTGAGACTTTTTACAGATCTAATTCCAGTAAAGTCTACTGCGCAGCAGACTGATTTTCCGTTGTGCTTTTAATGCTTTCAAAATCGGGCAACTGCTTGTAGTGCCACTTATTCACAATTGTTCCATTCTTCCAAAGCACCACGCCTGGATTAGAGCGTACAATAGTTTTCAACAAAATATCATCTGCTTTGTAGAATGGATAAGCACTTTGTGTCGCGTGACGGAATTCTTCGACAGTTTGCGTACCGTAGGGCTTGGTGACTGCATAAATATTCCAACCTGCCTTTTCTGCTTCCATCAGTACTGGATTGACTATTTCTCGCCAAGCTTTCAGGTATTTTTCATCCCAAGTATATCGCTCCTTGGTGACAGGACGCTCTACCACACGGTCTAATCTCCTCACGAGTTCTATCGTATCTCCAACCGATAAGGTATCCGTGACATAGGAAGAATCACGACGAATAAAAGTTTCGGTTTGTGTGTCTGCAATGTAGAATTTATTCGCTACCACCATCAGGCTGTAATTCGGATCACTCAAAATATCATCCGTAATTTCGTAGCCATCGGGATGCTCAATCGCAAAATCACTAATCTTGGTGGGTTCGATAGCAGGCGTTGAGCGCAATTGTTCGTAATCCCACTCTTCCTTACTATAATTTTTGTATTGCTTCAAATACTCTTCCATCATCAGTTCCACTTGTTCGCCTGTCTTTTTATTGGTCAAGGTGTAGCCAATGACTTTTACTGCCGTTGCTTCTACTTCGTAGGCTTTTTGTTCTGCGACATTGACGCCTTTTTTGAATGGACGAAAATCGGTATGTGGTAAGTCCCAAACGTAGTTGCTTAGGGAATAAACGGTCAAACCAATCGTCGAAAGTCCCAAAATCAATGCTCGACTAGTAGGTTTGAAAAACTGGTGCATCTGATTGGAGAAAAACAA
>JBCDKV010000145.1:0-9456 GCA_038746215.1 Bacteroidota bacterium
ATCCAAGATACGGGCAAAGGACAAATCACTTTACAAGCCAATTTATTGAGCGCAGGCACTTACAGTTACAGTTTGGTTTTAGATGGACGGGTGACGGAGACGAAGCAAATGGTGTTGACGCATTGAGCAATCCACTATTGCTAGCTAGACTTTTGAAGCCTTCAAAAACTTCAAAAGTCTTTATTTCAAGTCGAATGCTGTCAATTTAAGGAATTGAGGGATCGGTAAGCCCTTAGGATTGCCGAGCCTGTCGCAGTTTATGCTCGGCAATCACAAGTGCTTACCGATCAAAAACAGCTTAAGTTGACAACATTCATTTCAAGTCACCCCGCAAATTATATAATAAATCATACACACAATGAACAACTTATCTACTCTACTTCTTTTGACTTCTATTTTTATACTCTCCGAATTTACACCACTCATTGCCCAAGAAGAAATACTGACCACTTCTACAGAAGAAAGCTGGAATATAAATCAAATGGCGTGGACTAGAGATTCTTTTCAGTATTTCTATAATGACGAACAACTGCTGACTAGAAGGTTGAGACTAAGATTTGATGGTGTACGCTGGAGCAAAAGCTTTCAGTCTTTGTATGAATACAACGCAGACAGCACCGAAGCAAGTCAAATTAATCAAAGCTGGGATGGTCTAGATTGGAATAATACAAGTAGGTTTTTATACAAGTATGATGAAAGAGCCAACCGAACCGAACGTCTAAATCAAAAATGGGAAAATGGGAGATGGGTTAATGTTTACAGAAGCATATCTGAGTATGATGCGAATAATGCTCGAATACTATCAAGAGGAGAAAGTTGGCAAGACGATGCTTGGATAAATTCAGGGCAAAGGGTCATGACCTCATACAACGAAGACAAGCAAGTACTTTCATATATAGATCAATACTGGTCAGAGACCTATTGGGCCAACAGCTATCAGTTTTTCTATGCGTACGATGATCGAGGAAATAGAATCAACACTCTTTTTCAATTGGGTACCGATTCTTCATGGATCAATGATCGTAGAGACACATTCATCTATGACCAAAGTGATAATTTAAGTACTTTTGTTAGGAAAAATTGGACAGATACAGCATGGGTGAATAATACAAGAAACGAATATGAGTATGATAATAACAACAATAGGATCTTGGACATACGCTCAAACTGGGTAGATGCTTCTTGGGTGATCAGGCGCAAAACGACTCATGAGTACAATGCAGATAATTTAGAAACACTTTATGTAGTTCAAACTAAAGAAGAGGAAGAATTCCAAAATTTAGAAAGGCGTATCTCGGAATACAATGAAGCAAATCGACCCATTCTCAGACTCATGCAAAATTGGGAAGAAGGATGGCAGAACACTCGCAGATTTATATATGACTACTACAAAGATGGAAGACTAACTTTAGTCCATCGGCAAAGGTGGTGGGAAGATACTTGGCAAGATGAACGGCGAAGTGAAGCAGTTTTTAATGATCGAGGCAATGTGATCAGTGTCTTTGAAGAATCTAGTTTTGAGGGGGAGTTAGTCTTTGCGATTAGACGATTCTACTATTATGAGACATTGACTTCCGTCACTGCATTTCAGGAAACTCCCTTAGAAGTACAGCTCTTCCCAAACCCTACCTCGGATTATCTGAATATTCATTTCACAGAGGAAAAGTGGTCCGAAAAACAAGTAAATATTTATGACGCTATAGGAAAAATGGTCTATGAACAGAAGATAGAAAATACTTTCTCTTCCACCTCGATTGATCTATCACAACTCATGCAAGGACAGTATTTTGTGCAACTTCGATCAGGGAATGAAATACTCATCAAAACTTTACAGATTTTGGATAAATAGAAAATGGTGAGGGCGAAGAGTATGTTTGAGATGGCTTAGATTGGGTCAACGAAAACTATTATTTATGCAAATAAGATGAACGCAAAAATCAGATTAGTGATATACTGCGATTTTGGAATGGTTGGAGATGGAAAGGTTCTACTCCAGAACCAATTTACAAATCAGTTTTAAAACCAATCGAAGACGTACTTAATCCTTGAATTTGAAGTCGATGCAGAAGAGGTAAAACTCGCCCTTACTACCTGTACTTGAAAGCTTCATCATTAAAGTGCGGATCGGTGTTGGTGTTTTTCGTTTGTAATCAAAATAGACAGAAGATAGAAAGATGTCTTCTGATAATTGGTATGCCTTTCCATTCATAAACTCCTCGTAGTATTTTCTGGGTAGATGATAATAATTTTCAAGTAACGATAGACGCTTGCTAGCGTCACTATGTACATATTTAGGAAATCTATACATCAGAGCAGTGCTGTCAAATCTAAGAAGCACGGTATCTATTCCGTCTCTTTTTATTGTATCGTTGAAGGTCTTAGTGTACAAGCCATAAAAAAGAATAGGGGAAAATATTGTTCCTTCGGTTTCTGTATTTAGTATTTTTTCTAATCCTTCTTCCAAACTTGGAATTTCAGTCTTTTCAAAATTCTTTTCTAATGCGTCCAATAAGAATTTTTCGGATGGTCGAAACATTACATTCGCAAGTTCGAGTATACTATCCATCCGTATACTATCGGTCTGCAAACTATCAGGAGAATAGGAGACAAAACCTCCATTGAAGTCATATAAGATACTGTCTTGGTATTTTTTAACCCAAGGATGATCTTCATAAATGCTTAATGTGTCTAATTCATCTATACTAGTGATGTCTATGTTAGCATTCTCTAGATTATCGTTCAAACGATTTCGATCAAAATTTTCAGCAAATACTTTCAATGGGTTAATTAAAGTATCGAATTGCTCTTTATACTGTGCAGAATCCTGTACTTGATAAGCTGTCCAGAGTTTAAAGTCAGCTATTTCTTTGTCATGATCTTTCTTTAGTCCTGCTTCTCTAAGGATGAAATATATTACTGATAATAGCAGAGTAGCCGCTAATATTGCAGAAAGAATCCACGGAACAATAGACTTCCACTTGCTTGGTTTTTTGTCAGTGTGTGATTGCTTAGTTTCATTGTTTTGAGTTGCGGAAGTATACTCAATAATAAGTGCGTGATAAGCTCCAAGCATATTGCTTATTGCTCTTACTCTTGTTGGTTTTCCGATGGAGTTATCAAAACCCCTAATTGCACTATGCTGCTCTCGTGCTGCTAAACCAGCTATCCTACTCAGTTCCTGTTCCTGCAATTTTCTACCATTAAATATATCGAATAAGTTATTGTATTCAATACATAGAGCAGTATAGCATTCTGATAGTTGCCTTTTTCGCTCCGTCAAGTTCTCATTTGCGACATTATCAGTTATTTCTTGTAATCTATTTTCAGTATTGATCAGAAACCTCCAATTCTCTATTAATTCTTCCATCTAAAGCTGTTAATTGGTGAATAAAAAGCTGTTAAGCGCAAAAGCAAAGCTGTTAAGTTCATCTCTCGCTCTTTACCAAAGCTGTTAATCAATGTTTTTAATTTTGTAACAACTTGACTATCAGAAATTAACAAACTTAACAATTTTTAGAGACTATCATTGCAGGGATACTTTTTTATTCATTTAAAATCACTTGCAATGGAATTCATTTTTTTTGTACTTCTAGTTCTAATTGGAGCGGAACTCATAGACTTTGCGGTCAAGATTGCAAAATATGTACTTTCCAGCTTAATTATTATCGTATTATTTTTAGCGGTCACTTCATGCGCTAATAAAGACGAAGTCCCAACACCAAAACCTCCTGCTGTATCTGTCGCTTTCAAACCAACTCTTGGAGCAGAACAGTATTTATTCAATGAAATTATTCCTGTTGGTTCAATTCCATTCAAGATAGAAAGTCTCTCTTTCTACACAAATAATAATGAACAAACAGAAACATTTACACCAATACTATTTGATGTCTTTAATTTAAGACAAATACTTGAATTCAAGTTCTCCAACAGAGATTCCTTAAATATTAGATTTTTAAATACTGCATCCACCTGCAATAGTAGCTTTGGTGGAAAGGATGCACCCATCTGTGATTTTGATACCAAAGTGTACGATGATTTTAACCTAAAAATAGCAGTTGATTTTAACTCGAATGGGGTATTTGAATCTAGTTACATCATTCAATTAAAAACTAGAGAAATGCAGCTAGAAAAGGTCATAAAAGTGGCAGACGAAAATGAAGTTCTATGGCTCAGAATTGATCTACAAAAATGGCTGGAAGGGATCAATTTAGAGCAACTTAATGATCGCAACTATCAAGAGGTTTTAGTTACAAAATTCCCAGCAGCAATTCTGGAAGATTAACATCTCTAATTCAAAAACAATATCCAATGAAATACTTAATTTCTATTTTGCTACTACTCCTCACCTTCTGTGTATCTATATCTGCTCAAAACGTAATGCAAAGCAATGCAAACACTATAATCGGTGAATGGCGTGGCACATTACTACTGAACGGCGACTATCTCCATCAATGCATGCTGGAAATACTTTGCCATGAGGGAGATTACGTAGAAGGAAAACTGCATACTCAGGGACCCGATTATTTGAATTACTACACTTGTGGTTTCCGATTTTCAGGAGAAATATCCACTACAATGTATGAAGAAGGCGCTTTGAGTATCAATACTTATGATATGAAAGGTGGTGGTTTTTGTGGCTCTTTTAACGGAAACTTACAATTGGTAGTCTATAATAACACGCTCAATGGAATGTTTACCCGTTCAGGTTTCAGGATGAATGTGCAGAAGGATAGAGACTTCTATGAGAACAAATGCAATACGAAACGGACTACTATAACTAACAGTCCACCAACGAAAAATCCATCTCCTACATCTGTTGATAAACCATGTAGTTGCTGTAGTGGTGGTAGTAGTCAAAACTGTGCAGCCTGTGAAGGCACAGGGACAGTAACAGAAACCATCTACACCAATGGCAACTACCAAACTATTACTCGACAATGTGGTGGCATTGGTTGCAATAATGGACGAATGACCTGCTACTGCTGCAATGGTAGTGGAAGGAGTAAGTATTAATTACTACGCGCTTTTCCCAACCTTTTTTTATCACTATCTATACGGCTTAGATACATCAATAAGAGCTTGTCTAAAAATTTATTTAACTGATCGTCAATAGTTTGCGGTTCTGCCTAAGAAAGAATTAGTGAGCTTATCAAGATAAGTGAGCTAATTATTTCAACGGCAGGTTCGTAAAATATTGGCTATCAGGACGATAAAATTTAGATATGCTCTAAGATAAATAAGGATTTCAACTACAGTGTTGAACAAACTATACTTATGGCTGTATCTAAGCCTTTTTTCAAAAAAAATGAAAAAAATGTCAACTACACTAAAGATTATTCTAGCACTGATCACAGGCTTATGTTTTGGGTGCTTAGCCAACTACTTCGGCTTCCAAAGTTTCGTCAGTAACTGGATCAGCCCCGTAGGAGAACTGTTTATCCGAGCTTTACAGCTAGTCTCAATACCACTTGTCATAGTATCCTTAGTGTCAGGCTTAGCCTCTTTAGAAGATAGTTCCAAAGTCTCAGAATTAGGAGGTAGAACGCTTATTGCCTATCTACTGACTACTGTGCTAGCTGTTTTTATCGGGTTGCTCGTAGTCAATGTCATTCAGCCTGGTAATTGGATCACGGAGCAAACAAGATTGGATTTACTAACTCAGTATGCTGTAGACCAAGAAGTATCGCTAGCTACTACTGCTCCTTCCCTCCATTTCATCCTAGATTTGATTCCAAAAAACTACTTTGCCGCACTTACGGACAATCGAAATATGCTACAGGTCATTTTGGTCAGTTTTTTTACAGGTATTGCTATACTAAAAATAACACCTTCTTTACGTATTCAAATGACTACCATCTTTAAGGCATTGAATGAAATTGTAATGAAAATGATTGGATATATTATGTGGCTTGCACCTCTAGCCGTTTTTGCGCTGATGGCAGATGTCATGATTAATGTGCCAAATAAAGACTTGCTAGCTGCTTTGATCATTTATACCCTTACCGTCTTGCTAGGTTTAGGGATATTACTTTTTTTAGTCTATCCGTTTGCCGTGAAATACTTCAATGGCATAAAGTATAATACATTTTTAAAAGGTATTTTTCCCGCTCAATTAATTGCCATTTCCACCAGTTCTAGTGTTGCGACTTTACCCGTGACCATGGAATGTGTAGAAAAAAACTTCAATGTCAGAAAAGAAGTGTCGAGCTTTGTGCTACCGATTGCAGCTACGGTATCCATGGATGCAACCGCACTGTATCAAGCAGTGGCGGCACTCTTCATCAGCCAAGTTTTTGGCATTGATCTTTCCGTAGGCGCACAGCTGATGGTAGTTGTGACCGCAACTCTCGCCTCAATTGGTGCAGCGGCAGTACCCAGCGCAGGAATAATTATGCTGACGATTGTGCTTGAGCAGCAAGGCATCCCATTAGAAGGTCTTGCCCTAATTCTCGCATTGGATCGCCCGCTTGATATGTTACGTACTGCTACTAATGTGACTGGAGATGCAGCCGTAGCAACTGTTATTGATAAAAATAGTAAGCAATGCGAATAGCTAATAGAAGAGTGATAAATTTACATACTCTCCTCTTTGTAAACGGAATGAAAAACGAAGTTTTTCATTCCGTTTACAAGAAAACAGGTCAAACAGGTGGATAAATTTTGGTCATTCGTTGCTAGTGATAGCGTTCTTGTCGAACTATCATAGCATCAAATCGCCAAAATGAAAACGTGCTTTTCTATCCAATGAACACTTGCCAAATTGGTGCAAGACTTCATTGGATAAATACTAAGTGTGTTTGGCAAAATGAACCATGAAATGGATGGTTTGGCAACTGCTAGCGGATAGGTGAGCAAAATATTAGCGTACTTAAATATTCTCACATTCGCACCCTCGAACATTCGAACGTTTTTCACAAATCTACGTATACACATGTTCATCAAAAACAACAATGCCATGAGTCGTCTTGCCATCCTCTTTTTCGTGTTGCTACTTCCTGTCCTCAGCATTGCTCAGCGAAAAATAGTGGCTACGCCTTTGAGTTTTTCAGAAGCTTTTCGGTCGGCGCATACGCCCAATATTCCTATACAGAAGATTGCGCCACCGAGCAAGGCACGTGTGGCGCAACAGCAGTCCAAAAGTCGGACGTTTAGTATTCCAAACGCAATGGATATTCGCTTGGGACAGGCGGGTGTTTGGACGGAAATGGCGAATGGGGACCGCTTGTGGCAAATGGAAATCGCTGCGCCAGATGCCAAAGGTTTGATTTTGATGTACGACGATTTCTACTTGCCCGAGGGCAGCAAACTCTTCGTCTATAGTCCCGATCGCTCGCAGGTGTTGGGTGCTTATACCAGCCAAAACAACAATGCGCAACGCGTTTTTCTCACGGGTATTTTGCGGGGCGAAAGTGCCATCGTAGAGTATTACGAACCTGCGTGGGCGAAGAAGCAGGGGACTTTTCGGATTTTTAGAGTCGATTATGTTTTTGAGCAAGACATTCCCTATTCCGATCATCCTTTTCAGCAAATGTCTGGACTGGGTTTTGGGGCTTCGGCGGCTTGCCAAGTCGATGTGAATTGTGAAACAAGCGAAGCTGTGGAGGAGATGAAACGGGGCGTTTGTCGCATTATGATGGTGCTGGAAGAGGGAACGGGTTGGTGTACAGGCAACCTGATGAACAATACGGCGCAGGATGGTCGTCCGCTGGTGTTGAGTGCCTACCACTGTTTTGATGGTTTTACGCCCCGCTACGATTTGTGGCGATTTGATTTCAATTACGAGCATATGAGTTGTGAAAGCACCGATGTAGAACCTGATTTCCAATCGCTACTCGGTTGTGAGTTGCGAGCCTTTTGGGCAGATTCCGATTTTTCGCTTTTTGAAATCACCCAACCAATTCCGCAAACCTACCAAGCGTATTTCAACGGTTGGGATGCGCGAATGCAAACGCGTCCGAGTGCTGCCACTTTCATTCATCACCCCAGAGCCGATGTCAAAAAATTGACGACCGATGAAAGTCGGGTATTCATTTTTCCGACTGCCATCGAGTGGAACAACGATTTCACCACACCGCCCAATCATCATTTTAGCGTTGGGATGAACGAAGGTGGTGGCTTTGAAATTGGGTCGTCGGGTGGTGCACTGTTCGATGAAAATCGGCGTATCGTCGGGCAATTGCACGGTGGCTTTTCGGATACGCTTTGCCGAAATTCGACGGCTTATTTTGGACGTTTGGCGATGTCGTGGGAAGGTGGCGGTAGCCCTGATCGTCAACTTCGACCTTGGCTTGATCCTTTGAATACGGGCGATTTGCAAGTAGCAGGCGTAGAAAATCCAGTAGAGACGATGTTCAGCAGTGTATCGGGAAGCGTCGCTTTGCCCGACGGCAGAGGCATTGTAAATGTACAATTGACTACCACCGAAACGACTTTAGCCAGTACGGATATAGCGGGCAATTTTTTATTGGAAGCCCTGCCCGTCGGGAGTACTTACGAGATCATTCCTCAGAAAAATCTAGACTTGACCAATGGGACTTCTGTACTGGATTTGGTGGACATGCAGAAGCACAATTTAGCCAGAGCACCCTTCACAAGCATCTACCAAATGATCGCGGGCGACGTCAATAATTCCAAAAGCTTGACGGTTTTTGACCTTATTGAATTGCAAAAAGTGATGCTCGGCAGAGCAACTAGTTTTCCCGACAACACTTCTTGGCGTTTCCTACCGACTACTTTCGATGCCAGCTTGGAGGATTTTGATTTTACTTTTCCCGAAAGTACGACGATGGAAGTGCAGCCGATCAATGCCAATCTGAATTTCATTGGAGTAAAGGTTGGAGATGTGAATAATAGTGTTGATCCTGCGGAATAAACTAAGTCCAGCGTTCATCTGTAAATTTAAGCACTGTCTATTTTCAAATTTGGCGGCGTCGAGCCTGCCAAATTTGGTCAAGGTTTCTAAAGGGAAAAGAAGCAATTCTTGCTTCTTTTCCCTTTAGAAACCTTGATTCGCTGAGGAGGTGTCGATCTCCTCCTCAGCGAAAACTTACGCTTGATTTAGCGTTTATTTTTCATTCATTTGGCGTATCGAGTCTTAAAAAATCAAAATCAATTTTCAACTAGCGGGATTCTTGGATGCGTAAAAATTTGCGGGGGACTAATAGATTTTAGAGATGCACATCATTGCAAAACCTCAAATCTGGTTTACGATCATAGAAGAGTAGCCAAAATTTGTGTACCTTAACAATGGAGGAGCGGTAAATTACGTTTGATGAATCTAGACTGCTTTTTTTGTTAATAAAGCCTTAGAGCACGTTTGGAGCATTATCTTCCTGAAAACCAATATTTCACGAACCTGACTTTGAAAATAATTGCTCGTTTATCTCGATAAAGTCGCTATTATTTTCTTCATCAGAACCGTAAACTATTGATTTTCAGTTCAATCCTGCTCCAAAC
>JBCDKV010000146.1:0-9447 GCA_038746215.1 Bacteroidota bacterium
CGTATCTGCATCTACTCTGTTAGGTAGTGCTATGTCTCGACTTCGATTTACCGATATACTGTTCCTATTTTCTTTGTAAATGTATCTCTTTTTTATCTTGCACAAAGATATGAGTCTCAGTTTCGTTAATATTTTACTCAGAAATAGCCTGAGTCAATGCCAGCTAATTGAGCAACAAGTATGCTCAGTAATTTTCTTCGGACGGAAACACAAATTTCAGCTTATTTTCTCCAAAAAATAAGTTGAAATTTGTGTTTCCGTCCATAAAAACCCTTTGAGCATACTTGTTGCGCGATCTAAAGAGCTTTACTACAATTTTTCTCACCCCTAATAACTTCCTACCTCAATTTCATCATTTCTACTACATTTTTAGGAATTTACAAATCGTTTTTTTTGTCAATTGAATAAACTTGTTCGTATTTTGCTCCAAAATAGGATATTGTGAAGGAGCTACTAATAAATGTCACTAAATTTGGTTCGCATTGTGTAGATAGCAACGTAGAGCGAGTAAGGCTATCTATCTTTAATATCAGTTGTTTGATTGGCGCAATTACACCAATCATTAGCGCCTATTCTTATCTATTGGTGGCTGATGGCTTGCATCCATTAGCGATCCTTGCTTCTGTCAGCACTTCGCTATTTTTTAGCTGCCTACTGTACCTCAATAAGCAAGGCAGGTATTACACTTCCAGCCTACTAGCTTCCTTCGCACCAATTATCGCCTGTGGTTCTGTTTTCGTACTGACAGGAGGCTTGGTAGATTATGAATTTATCGTACTCATCTTATCGCTTTCTCCCTTTCTGTATTTTTACAAAAAAAGATGGTATGCCTTTGCTTTTGCCATGCTGCATTTTCTGATTTTTCTCATTGGAATTCACATTTCTTTTCCACCGATAGCAGTGATGAATGAAGCAATAATTATGGATGCCAACCAAATAGTTTATATCACGACATTGCTGGTGTTGTTGTACGAAGCGACTGCTATTTACTACCTACACGAAGTTGCACTAAAAGATTGGGAAAAGCGCGGGGAAGAACTGGTGAAAGCAAAAGAAGAAGCAGAGAAGAATAATGCCTTAAAATCTTCCTTTTTGGCGAATATGTCGCACGAAATTCGTACACCGATGAACAGCATTATTGGATTCTCTGACTACATGCTGAATGATGATGTGGACGAATCCGAAAGAGAACGATATGCTAGGATTATCAATACTTCTTGCCAGCAACTCCTTCATATTTTGAATGATGTACTGGATTTTTCAAAAATCGAAACTAGGCAGGTGAATGTAAATAATCAAGCAACCAATATCGTTGACCTAATCATCAGTCTGTATCAATTTTTTGAGCTGCGGGCGCATCAGAAAAAGCTATCGCTTCACCTCCATTGTGAAATTGACGAAGCGAATAGTTGGGTCGTTGTCGATCCAGTGAAACTTAGACAAATATTATCCAACTACCTCAGCAATGCCATCAAGTATACCCAGCAGGGAACGATCCGTTTGCTAGCAAAAATCGAAGACCGCCGCCTGATCTTTTGTGTCGAAGATACAGGTAAAGGTATTAAGGCTGAATTCCACGATTTGGTTTTTCAACGATTTCGGCAACTAGAAGATAATGCAGATACGGGGACTGGATTGGGATTGGCGATCAGTAAAGGATTTGCGGAACTGATGGGTGGAGAAGTTTGGTTGACCTCAAAGGCAGGTGTTGGTTCTGCCTTCTACTTGGCACTACCCTATGTACCTAGCCAAAAAGTAGTCAGCTCGGTTTTGAAAGAGTCACAACAAGACAAAGCGATTGAGTTTCATCACAATCGAGTGCTAGTAGCAGAGGATGAGGTATTCAACTTTCGTTTGTTAGAGGTTGTCTTCAAACAGCTTGGAGTGGCAGTCGTTTGGGCAAAAAATGGAGCAGAAGCAATACAGCAGGTAAAAGAAAATCCACTTTTTGATCTGATCTTGATGGATATCAAAATGCCTGTACTAGATGGTTTATCTGCTACTCGAATCATCAAGCGCAGTCACCCTAATCTTCCGATTATTGCCCAATCTGCCTTTGCTTTTATGGATGAAAAAGAGCAATCTTTAGCAGCAGGTTGTGATTACTATCTTGCTAAGCCTATCAAAAAACAAGACTTACTAGATGCTTTTAGCATTTGTTTAGAGCGTAGCGCACTGAGTACACTGTAAGCTATACTGCAAACGAACATACCTGTTTATACTGCAAACGGGATAAATTTGTGCATATGGTCGAATTGTAAAATTGTTCAAGTGTCGAATTGATAGTGACGTGCTGTACCATTAGCAGGCTCTGCTAATGGTAGGCTAGGAACAATCAATTCAACATTTTTTCATTTCAAAAATTCTACAAAGTGCTCAAAATAAAAATGCACTTTTTTATCCCAAACGCAGTATGTCTGTTTAAATTAACTTACTAATCCAATAAAACATGAAAGCAGCATTCGCCAATCAAATCATAAAAGGTATTCAACTACTAGAAGATCGTCAAGGCTATAACCGTTCGGATATCCTAAAAAAGCTTAAGACACTGGACAAAAATATCTCCGCTGCCTCTTTGAGTAATATCCTAAACGGAAAAGATGTAGGCATTAAGACCATTCAGAGAGCATTGGATGGCATTACCAGCATCGTCGCTGACGAATTAGGCATGGTTTATGAACCCCAAACGACTACTTTTCAGTCTTCCAAAACGGCCTCAGATTGGCAGCCAAAAATTATTGAGATGGCTGCTTCTGAAAAAGAAGAACGGGGCTATTTTTACCACGAAACAGGGCGTCTGCCATTGCAACAAAAGTTAGATTTCTTAGCACAAGCCCAAGAAGAAATCGTAGAAGTTGGCGTGCGGCTAAACACACTTTCTCTGCATTTTGAGCATCGCAGTGAACATGAATTCAAAGGAAAGATTACTGCTTTGCTCGAAAGAGGGGTTCATATCAAATTTTATTTACTCGACCCGAGTTGCAACGAAGCTTTGATCTATTTCAGAGACCGATCGAAAGCCAGTTTACAAGCCCAAGAAGCTCAATCACCAACCGTCATCCAAGTCGCATTGGAAAAACTAAAAGCCGTAGCGCGAACTTATCGAAGTCAAAACTTAGCTGGACGATTTGAGCTTTATCTTTACAAGCATATTCCCTACAACAACTTCCTCGTATTAGACGGCGATTCGGATGAGGGACAAATGCGGGTCTCTCATTATATGTACGGTATCAAAAGATCGGAAAGCCCAGTTGTTGAAATCAGGAAACAAAAAAACGCTAGCCTCTATCGCCGATATTGGCAGTCTTATAAAGCTTTTGTGAGAGATGCGGTCAAGGTAGAACTGTCTTGATTTTTTCCGTCCGAAGTGCCTTTGGAAAATAATATCAAGCAAGCAGTTAAACTTATCTATCGTTTCTACTATTAATCAGCATTAACAAATCATTGTCAAAGCGTTTACGCTAGGATGTCTTTGCTTTCGGTATCTTTGCATCATCGAAAGGACTTTCGTATATTTGCGCCGCTTTTTGAAAAAAGATTCAAAAAACAATAAAAATACTCAGAAGTGAGTAATTATTAGCTTGCTTTGGGCTAACCCAGATAAACTTTTGGGCAGCAAATAGGTAAGAGCTTGTTTGGAGCAAGATTGAACTGTAAATCAGTAGCTTATGGTTTTGGGGAAGAAAATAATTGGGATTTTATCGAGATAAATGAGCCATTATTTTCAAAACCAAATTCATAAGATATTGGTTTACAGGAAAATAATGCTCCAAACAAGCTCTAAGTCCTTCAAAAGATATCTAAGGTTCATGGGAAATTTCCATACAATGGCTAACCTATTCAAATAGCGTGGTTGGTTTGGGTTCTAAAAGTGCTTCTGAGACTAGGCAAAAAATTCTAAAGTTTGCCCTTTCAAGTGCTTCTAGAATTCAAAAAAACAAGCTAGGGTGGGTAATCATCATCTTACAGTTTCCCTAATTTTTCATTAACAAAAATTTTTATCCATGTTAAAGCGATTTAATTTAAGCTTATTGGTATTTGCAATGGCTCTTTTTGTAGTCAGTTGTGCTAATGACACAGAAGCAGAAACAAGAGAAGCTGCTGTAACTGCAATTACGCCTACGGCTACACAACCTGCTGCCAATGCGAATACACCTGCACAGCCTACGCAACCTGCCGCGCCTGCTGGACCTACTACTACCATGTCTTTCGATGAAATGGTATACGATTTTGGTACAGTAAGTGCTGGCGAAAAAGTGCGCCACGTATACACGTTCAAGAATACTGGAAACGAGCCATTAGTAATCAGCAATGCACGCGGAAGTTGTGGATGTACTGTACCGCAGTGGCCACAGGAAGCTATTGCACCTGGCGACGATGGAGAGATCGTAGTAGAATACAACAGTAAAGGAAAGTCTGGTAATGAGACTAAAACAGTTACGATCACTGCTAATACAGAGCCAGCGGTTACTAAATTGACGATCAAAGGAATCGTGGAAGCTGCTGCTGCTACAAATGATGTACAAGTAATACAGTAGTTTGCTCCTTTTCTGTGATTGAAATGATAAATCTAGACTTGGCAAGTTTTAAAAACTTGCCAAGTCTTTAGATCAAAAAAAGTATACCGATTTTTACAAAAGGATAGGAATTATTATTAATGCGAATAACGGGTAAAATACTCCATCTTGTGGCAGTGATAGTTTTACTAAACTTTTAAGACTTAGTAAAGCGTTTGAGATCGCGCAACAAGTATGCCCAAAGGTTTTTTATGGACGGAAACACAAATTTCAAGAAAAATAAGATCTATGCAGTCGTTATTCGCATTATTAGACAGGCAATAGTCAATTGATAATCAAAAATATGCCCTAGCCAATAGCCATATTATCTACTACCTCCCCTCTACTCTAGCAGCGTCAATGCACCTGTCAAAGTCTGCAAACTACCATCGGGCATCTCAATTTCAACAACGTACAGAAAAATCCCACTTTCTAGCGGTCGTCCACGAAAAGTACCATCCCAGCCATAAGCTTCCTGACTTGGTGGAACATCCTTAGCTTCAAAAACTAAATCCCCCCAACGGTTAAAAATACGCAGCATACGAATATTACGAATACCTGTACCCGTGTAGATCGTAAATACCTCATTGACTTGGTCGCCATTGGGAGAAAAAGCAGAGGGAATAAAAATATCACTTTTCGGAATGACCGTAATGAAAACTTCATCTTGTAGCACACAACCATCAGCCGTGATACCATTAACAGCTACTGAGCGCGAAAAAGGCGGTGAAAAATTCAGTTGTAAACAAGGTGTGGCGCAAGTATCGCTGAAAATATTCTCCCAATTGAGGGTACGAATCTGTTTGGGTGGAATGTTTAGCTCGGCTGATAATGGTATGGTTTCCCCTTGATTGATAGTTGTGTCGACGCCCAAGTCTAAGGTCGGGCGCTTGGTATCCGACAACTCAACTAAAGTATCAAGGCGACAACCGAAGGCATCTTTGACGGTAATTCGGTAGCTTCCTTCGGGGCGTTTAGTAAATACATTTGCCGACTGACAATCATCGTTCTCAATCTGATATTGGAAAGGGGCTGTACCGCCCAAAGGCGTGATTTGTATGCTGCCTGATGAGGGTTCAGCACAGTTTGGGACGATCAAATCAAGATTCAGTTCGATAACTGATTCGCATTGTGCTGTTTCGGAAAGACAGTTTTTGACCACCATCAACAGATCGCTGTGCTTGCAAGTACTTGTTTTTGCGGTCAGTAGATACAGCAAGGTATCTGCAAAATTATCAGGAAAAGTAAGCGTAGGTGTCAGCGACTCTAGATCATCGAGGTAGTTACTCGCACCTTCGCGCCCTTCCCAAAAATAAGTAATCGCATCGCCTTGCAATTCATCCGCGATCTGGATGTTTGCGCCCAACTCCAATTCCGTTTCCTCACAGACATAAAGTACTTCATCGGTTTGCACGAATAACCCGCAAGGAGGCACGGCTTTGCAATCCAGATAGGGGGCGGCTGTTCCACCCCATTCCAGCAGGAAACCTGTGGCGGTAGACGAAAAATTATCAATCAATAGAAAATAGCCTTCACCTGCTTGCACGGGTAGCTGACGGACAAAGCCGTCTCCCTGCGCATTCTCTCCTGCGTCCAAGGTTTCCATACCAAGTCCCGTCGATGGACAAAAGGCGCAGTCTCGGTCGGCATAGGAGCAGCGAATCGGAAAGCCCAAACTATCACACGCCACATTAGGTCCAAAAATCGCAAAATCATAATCAGGGCTATTGTCAGGCGTCAGCACAAAGTCCAAATTCAAATTAGGCGGTACGTCAGTTTCAATTTCAAAATAGTACCAAGCTGATTGGTTTTCTTTGCTCAGTAAGCAGCCTTGCTCGTTGTTGTCTGTCGCAAAATCATCCAGACCTGGTCCAGTGGGATTGAAACTAATAGCACCACTGGTACAAATCACTTCCGCCTGATCACAATCGCTAATAGGGTCTTTAGGCGGCGCAGACACACAGATGAAAAAAGCACCTGGTCCCGTCCTAACATCATAGATTTGTATCCAATAAGTTGTCCCAATTTGGGTGGGCAATACGATTTCCTCCCTTCCCCCCGTAGCAGTTCGGTCGGTGCAAGTGCGTTCGCGTTCACAATCTACGTAGATTGCTATGCCCATATCCGTGCTAGCGGTGCTGCTCACGCTAATGATGGTAATATCTGAGATGGCTTTGAATTTATACCAACCATCATCGTCCGTATTGCTACCACAGGTATTGTCCAAAGGCGGATTGGTGAAATCATTGGTGAAGCCCGCTTTGGTAATGCAGTTTTCTTGCACAACAATTTCTTCCGCATCCTTACAGTCGTCTGATTGGGCGAATCCTACGATTGGAAGCAGTATTAACATGAGGACACTTTTCCAAAACTTTGCTGTGATTGGATGGCTCAATATCTATCATTTTGTGAAACTGTTTGGTTTTCTGATAATTTCTGCAAAATATAAATACTAGACATTTGAAGTTTCAAAGAATTGCAAAAATTGTCAAAGAACCATTTTTCTCGATAGTTTGACTCTGATATATTTCAGGCTAATGCTAGGAAATATCACAATAAATATGCTTAGTAAGTTTCTTCGGACTTGTTTCGGGTATTGCTTAAAACTTCGTATACGCCTAAAATATAAAAAACCTCTTACAAGCGTCTTGCGCTCAATCACCTAAACAAAATGATGAACGGGTCCATTTCCCTTACCCAGTACTCGATCTTTTCCACCTGCAATTGCTCGGTTGATGTAGGCACAGCCTTTTCGAACAGCGGTGGCTAGGTCTTCGTCCAAACTCAAAAAAGCGGCAATGCTAGAAGATAAGCTACAGCCCGTGCCGTGGGTATTGTTCGTCTCAATTTTTGGATGTTCAATGCGAATCAGTTCGTCTTCCTGCAAGAGGTATAAAAGATCGAGCATTTGATCGGACGTATGATCGAGGTGTCCGCCTTTGAGGAGTACAGAAGTTTGGTAGGTATGTCCCGCTTTTCGAGCAGCTTCTTCCATGTTATCAAGCGTAATAGTTTCGCCGATTAAAAGCTCCGCTTCGGGAATATTGGGCGTGATGAGACTAGTTTTGGGCAAAAAGGCTTTTAAACACTCGACCGCATCGTCGTGAATGAGTCGATCCCCCGAAGTGGCGACCATTACGGGATCGAGGACGATATTTTTGGCATCGTACTGCGCTAGTTTTTGCTGAACGGCTTGTATAATTTCGCAAGAATGGAGCATACCAATTTTGATGGCACCGAAATCTATATCGTTCAGTACAGCATCGAGTTGCTGCTCGACGTGAGCAATAGGAATCGCGTGAATATCAAAAACGCCTTGTGTGTTTTGTGCCGTCGTCGCTGTGATGACGGAAGCGGCATACGCACCACAAGCACTAATGCTTTTGATGTCGGCTTGTATGCCCGCACAACCACCCGAGTCGCTGCCCGCAATAGTCAGTACACTTTTATACTTCGTCTTCATATTTTCCATTGTTCTTGCTGGTAAGCACTGTCCCAAAACATCCATTCTAATTTGGAGGATTTCTCAAAGGCTAGTTCCATTTTGGAAATAACTGCTGCTGGTGCATTGGCAGCATACTTATTGTTGATGGCAACGGCTTTTTTGACGGAATTGGCGAAATCTTCACCACCGTAAGTATTGATCCAGTCTTGGTAGGGATTATCTTTTTTATTGGTCTGATGCGCTAGGATATAGTCACCGATTTCTTGGTAGATGGTGAAGCATGGTAAAACTGCTGCCAGTCCTTCTTCCAAGGAATGATTACCAACGATGCGGGCTAAGTAGCTGGTGTACAATTCGCAAGTAGGCGAGGGTGCGCCTTCGAGCGTGCTGCGCTGCAAATAGGTTTCGTGTAGCGCATTTTCTACGCTGATGGTTTCCATCGCAGACCCAAAAAAGAATTGCGCATCTTCGGTATTATCACATTTGACACCGAGTAGAGCTAGCACTTTTTTGTACTCGAATAAATAGTGCGCATCTTGATAAATGTAGAAGTGAAAAACATCCTTGGACAGCGAGCCGTCCATCAATTCGGTGATGAAAGGATGTGCTTTGATGGCTTCTAGCACAAAGTCCGTTTTTGCTCTTATTTGTTCAAACCAGTTTGACATATGATAGTTTTTAATTGTTGGGTGGCTTGTTCAGGATTATCCGCTTTGGAGATCGCCGAAATGACAGCGACGCCATCCGAGCCGTTTTGAATGACTTCCGCTACATTCCCTTGATGAACACCGCCAATGCTAGTAATCGGGTTTTGATAGATGTCCCTGATTGCTCGCAGTCCCTTTAGTCCCAGCGGTGGCTCTAGGTCATCTTGTTTCGTTCCCGTAGCAAAAATGGGTGAGATACCAATGTAATCTACCTCCAAAACATTCGCTTCGGCGGCTTGTTGCGCATTGCTCACCGAAAGTCCAATAATTTTATTATCGCCCAAAAGTTTTCGCGCCACGCCAGCGGGCATATCTTTCTGACCAATGTGTACACCATCCGCATCCACTGCCAGTGCAATATCCAGCCGATCATTGATGATAAGTGGAATATGATAGCTTGCACAGAGGGCTTTTGTCCGCAAGGCTCGCTGATAGAAGGACAAAGTATCGCGCTGCTTTTCGCGTAATTGAATGATGCTTGCACCACCTTTCAGAGCAGCCGTTAGGATATTGGAAAAAACGAGGTCGTCTTGGATGCGATCATCGGTAACGAACATCAGCGATAGATCAAATTTATGCATCCAGTTTAATTTTTGCCTCGATCATTTCCGCAGATAATTGGTGCAAACTGTCCAAGAAATTCATCTGAAAACTGCCCGATCCTTTAGAAATCGCCGCTGCCATATCTCCCGCGATGCCCATGATTGCCATAGCTGCCACCGCCGCTTGATGCGTATCA
>JBCDKV010000147.1:0-9445 GCA_038746215.1 Bacteroidota bacterium
AAAATCAAAAAAGAGTTTAATAAACGCACCGAAAATTCGACCAAGTTTGCGGTCTTGGTCATGGATAAAGCGCAAAAGCTAAAAGTTAGTCAATACTTTAAAACACCGCTTATCTTTACCATTCAAGAAGCGAAGGGACTAGAGTACGACAACATCATTTTGGTCAATTTCATTAGCGATTACGACAAGGAATTTCGGGAAATTAGCTCTGGCGTGAGTAGTGCGGATTTGCTAGACGAAAATATGCGGTTTTCTCGTGCGAAAGACAAAGCCAACAAAGAGCAAGAGGCGTACAAATTCTACATCAATTCGCTCTACGTTGCTTTCACGAGAGCCGTGAAGAACCTCTACATCATCGAATCGACCAAGAAGCACGACATTCTTAAATTACTAGGAATCGTAGAGACCAAAACCAAGGTCAACATTGAGCAGCAGGTCAGCAACGAACAAGAGTGGGAAGAAGAAGCAAGACGACTAGAACTACAAGGCAAAACGGAGCAAGCTGCTGCCATTCGCGCCCGTCTGAAAGGTATCGAATTTATTAGTACAGAAGATGCCGAATTATTGATTGAAAAAGTATTTGCTTCGGATGGAAATTACACCGCCAAAGAGATACAAAAGCTCTTCAATTTTGCACGTTCGCGTTATCGTACGCAGTTGATGATTCGATTGCGAGACGAAGCGAATTATGGCCCAGCCAAACAGTATTTGGGAGAATATGCCAAAGCACAAAAGCAGTACTCTACACAGGTGCGCAATGGCAATATGAAGAGTGTACAGCGGATCATAGATCGTTTTGGTGCTGATATTCGAGAAGAAAAAGAAGGGATGACGGGATTGATGATTGCCTGCCTTTTCGGGAAGGAAAGCATGATTGAATTCTTTTTGAAACAGGGTGCAACTTTAGGACAACAAGACCTACTCAATAGAACCGCACTGCAACACCTCATGTTGGGTTACGATCGACAACAGCTACGTCTGAGTTTTCTGAAAAAATGGTACGATCAACTTGCTCCTACCGCTGGACAATGTCGCTACGACGGCAAGCTGTACTTTATCAGTCGTAAGAGTATGGAATTCTTCTTGGCTAATTTCTTGAATGCTATCCGACTGGATGTTTTTGCGCCCGATGAAGTCATTTCAAAACGAGGATTATTCATGGATGATTTCATGGAATTCATCAAAGAAATGCCAGAAGGTATCCTAGCCGAATATCGTAGAAAACGCCAATACGTCAATAGTATTCTGTCCAAAAATGAAGTAGATCGCGATGATAGATACAATCGAAAGTTGTTCATTCGTCGCTCTAGGGGGTGCTACGATATTTTGCCCAAAGCTGATATCCGTTGGGGCGCGAAGGAATGATGGGAAACCGAATTACTTAGTAGTCTTTCAAGCTAATCCTGTCGGGTAATTTGGTGATTTTTGAATTTCTGGTCAAACAGTTATGAACCCCGAGACCCCAACTGTTTGAAGGAAAAAGCCTCATCGTAGCTATTGCTATGCTTACATTTTTTGCTTTGCTTAAATCCAAAACTCCCTCAAATTCCACTCGACATCATTAACTTGAATGACTACTTAGCCATTTGTCAATCAAACACATTTGCATGAAATATTACTTATTATTAACGGTACTATGCTTCACTTTACTCCAAGCTTGCGTGGTCATTGAAAATCAGTATACGGCTGTGCCACCAGGCATTTGGAGAGCTACGCTGAGGTTAGATGCTGTTCCCAATCCGATTAGGGAGGAACCCACCGCCGACGTACGTTATGAAGATATTGATCAGGGAGAAATACCTTTCAATTTTGAAGTCGTCTACGAAGATGACACCAATTTTTACATAGAAATTATCAATGGAACGGAGCGTATCAAAGCGGAAGACATCACTTACGGACACAATCGCGCGACGGGCAGAGATAGTATCGTTATTAATTTTCCAGTTTTTGATTCCTACATTACTGCTTTTTACGAAGAAGATGTGATCGAAGGTAAATGGA
This sequence comes from Bacteroidota bacterium, assembly GCA_038746215.1. GTDB lineage: Bacteria > Bacteroidota > Bacteroidia > Chitinophagales > Saprospiraceae > JAAUTG01. Next base: position 2,002 of record JBCDKV010000147.1, read on the forward strand.
TCGTTAATAACAAAGAGAAATACAGCATTCCTTTTGTGGCTTTCCATGGCAAAGACTATCGTTTTACGGAATTGAAAAAAGAACCCGTTTTGGATATATCTGGCAATTGGAAGGTAATGTTTGAGATAGAATCGGAAGCACCTTATCCTGCTGTCGGCGAATTTAAACAAGACGGGAACTATCTAAGTGGGACTTTCCGTACAGAAACGGGGGACTACCGTTTCCTAGAAGGTACGGTACAAGCCAACAAAGTTTACTTATCTTGCTTCGATGGTGCACACGCTTTTCTTTTTGAGGCAAAGATATTGGAAGACAGTACCATGATCGGTGCATTCCGTTCTGGTACGCACTATAAAACGCTGTGGGAAGCTGAGCGTGCTGATGGCTTTGAATTGAGTAATGCCGATAGTTTGACGTACCTGAAAGCAGGCTACGATGCGTTCGATTTTGAATTTGAAAATACCGATGGGCAAGTCGTTCGGATTTCGGATTACGATAATAAAGTGAAGCTGATACAGATATTCGGGACTTGGTGTCCGAATTGTAGAGACGAAACCAATTTCTTAGTCGATTATTTGGCTAAACATCCCGAAGAAGATATAGCAGTCATTGGTCTAGCTTTTGAAAAATACAGAGAGAAAGAAAAAGCGATTGCTGCTATTGAGCGATTCAGAAAGCAGATGAAGGTCGATTATGAGCTATTGCTAGCTGGTTATTCGGATAAGAGTGAGGCTTCCGAAGCACTGCCAATGCTGAATCGGGTGATTTCTTATCCTACGCTGATTTTTATAGATCAAAACAATCAGGTGCGACGTATTCACACTGGTTTTTCAGGTCCAGCTACGAGCAAGTACAAAGCTTATGTGGAGGATTTCGAGGCGTTTATGCAGGAACTGCTTTCGGAGACCATTTGAAGATTATGAGCAAAACAACCAACAATGAAATTTGTAGACATCACCAATGATATAGCTTTTCGAAAAATATTTGGGAATGAAAAGAAGACACAGATCATCATTTCATTCCTGAATGCTGTACTTCAGTTAGAAGGCGACAAACGAATCAGCGAAGTCAGTATCATCAATCCTTACCTTTTGCCCAGAGTAGCGGGAGAAAAGGCATCTATCATTGATGTGAGAGCAAAAGATGAGAAAGGCAGACAATTCGTGATAGAAATGCAGGTGGCTAGTGTCGATGGCTTTGATAAAAGAGTGCAATATTACACTTGTAGAGACTACTCGACTCAAATAGATCGGGGCGAACAATATCCGTGCTTGAAGCCCACCTACTTCATAGGAATTTTGGATTTCAATTTCTTTGATAGCGAACACTATCTATCCAATCATATCCTTCTGAATGAAGAGACGTACGAACACGCCTTAAAAGATATTAGATTTACTTTCATTGAGTTAAAGAAGTTTAGCAAACCAGTGGAAGAACTGGAGACGCTGATAGAAAAATGGATTTTCTTCATTAAAAATGCTGAAAATTTAGCAGTTATTCCTGAAAATACAGAGGATGAAGGACTGATAGAAGCTTACAAAGATGCAGACAAGCATAGTTGGAAAAAAGAGGAGCTAATTGCATATGACAATGCTTCCATCGCGGAACAAGACGCAAGAGGAAGGTTGATCGCGGCAGAGAAAAAAGGTAAGGCAGAGGGCAAGATAGAAGGAAAAGAAGAAGGGAAACAAGAAGAACAGCAAGCAGTGATTGAAAGATGTTGGAAAGAAGGTCTAGCAGTTGAAATCATATCAAAAATCGTCAATCTACCAACTGAAACAGTCGAAGCGATCATAAAAAAGATCGAAGAAACGACCGCAGACTAATCTATGCTACCACTTGCTCAATATTTCCGCCTCCTTGTAACTAAAAAGAATACATCCCCGTAAAAAGACAAAGCTTAAACCTTAATAAACATATCAAACAGCAAATACACTACGTAGCAAATTACAACTATCAAAACAACTATGTCAAATAGAAAAATTATCTTAGCGTATCATAGCGCAAATGGGCAAGTAGCATATGAAATCGACCGCAATCTAAGCCAAGCGGACTACACTTTTGAACATCTGAATTGTGATGGAGATGAGTTGAGGTTATACGAACGGATTCAACAAGCGGTGCATCCTGTCATCCTACTGATTAGCGACAACTTTTTGCGTTGCGAAAATTGCATGTATGAACTCTTACCCACTTTTCAAGAACTCATTCGCGCCAATCGCATCAAAGCGATTGTGACCGATGGAGTCTACAAAGATGCAGAAACGGGCATCGTCACAAGCAAACCGACTTCATTTGATCGTGTGAGCAACGTGATTCAGTACATGAACTATTGGCAAGATCAATATTTGGAAGTACGCCGCCAAAAAAGACAGCTTTCCTCCGAAGAAGAAATCATTTTGAACGAACAGCTACGGGTCATCCGAAGTATTTCTTCCGAAATAGGAGAGTTTTTGCGCTTTTTACGCAATAGAGATTACACGACCTACGAAGAATTTAGAGCCAATAATTTCTATCCCTTCTTTGCCTTCACCAACGATTTGAACACGCATCGAAACTTCACAGCACTACCTTTTGAAGAAACCATCGAGGAGGACACAGAGGAAACCATTAAGGACGACATCATTGCTAATGAATCCTCGGATGAACCTATAACGGAAGAAACCGTAGTCGAAACAGTTACAGCAGCAGAAAATGAAGCTGAAACTGAACTAGCAGAGAGTATCACCGACCCCATTAATGATGTGCACATTGTAGAAGAAGTAGCACCCGTGGAGATAGACGAAACCAGTGCGCCAGCCGAAGAGGCTATGCCAGAAGAAGCTGTAGAAGTCCCCGATCTCAGTAATTTCTTTGAAGAACAAGAAGAAATAGAATTGCCTGAACTCGACGAGGTCTTGCTTGAATTGAATGCAGAAAGTGATGCGGTGCAAGATGTCGAACACGAAGCAGAAATTCCGACCGAAGCGCAAGAAGATATACCAGCCGCTGTGCCTTTTGAGGAAGTGACCGTACCACTAGATACCGTCGCAGACCAAATAGAAACGGTATTGGAAGAGGAAATGCCGAATATCGAAGCTGCTTCCATTGATCTATCAGCAACGATACCAGTAGAAGATACTACTTTAGAGATAGCAGAAGTAGAAAAAGAAACAGCAGCAGCAGAGGAAGAGGACGTGCAAGCAGTGTCAGCGGAACAGCAACTGCAAATAGATGCAAGAGAAAGTGTGGACGCCATTATTGTTCACGGCAATGAACTCATCCAAGAAGGTCAGGTCTACACGGCACTTCGACGATTTGAAGAAGGACTTTTGGTCTATCCTGAAAGTCCTGCTTTGCGCTACACCTTTGCGAAAGCCATCTTGAAATACCGAGAAGATTTTGCAGGTACGCGCAAGCAGTTAGAAAAACTCTTACAATACGATACCAAAAATACGGATGCTTACTTTCTGCTAGGAGAACTGGATGAAATCCAAGAAAATTATACCGCTGCCAAACTCAACTTTGAGCAAGTGGTGCGCATAGATTATCGTTATCCCGATGCGCATTATCGCTTAGCGAATCTGCTGGCTAATCAATTTGAACAGCAAGAGGAAAAAGCCATTGAGCATTTTGCGGCGGCATTGACACAGAACTCGAATAATGCTGACGCACACTACCAGTACGCCGTTTTGCAAGAGGAATATGCGGACAATAGAGAACGTGCCATTGAGCATTTCCAGCGAACTATCGCTTTGCAGCCCGATCATCCTTATGCACACTACGATTTGGCAGTAATCTATCACGAGCTTGGGCAAATGGAAGCGGCGCAGTCCGCATATCAAACGGCAATTACTTACAATCCAGAAGTACAAACTGCGCAGAATGATGCGGCTTTCTTTGGTTCGAATGAGTCCGTGAATGTAGAAGCCATCGCCACACCTGAAGTAGAAGCTTCTAAAGAATTGATTCACAAACTTCAAGATGACATCAAACGATTGGAAGATTTAGTTTTGAAGAATCAAAATCTATTGCAGACCGCTCAAAATGATATTGCCAATTTACCACTGGAAGTGGAGCAAGTGGAAAGTGCTACCATACCTGCTGCGGAAACGAGCCTAACACAGCAAATGACCGCTAATCTGAAAACAGTATTGATTACGGGTGCTACCTCTGGCATTGGACGTGCTTGTGCAGATATTTTTGCTGAAAATGGCTACCGACTGATCTTAACGGGAAGACGTAGCAAACGACTAGAAGACCTGAAAGCTTTTTATCAAGACGAATTTGCTTCTGATATTCTGATTACTTCTTTCGATGTGCGCGATCCTCTCGCGGTTGAAGAAATGGTAGGTGGCTTACCTGAAAATTGGCAAAAAATCGACATCCTTATCAACAATGCGGGCTTGGCGAAGGGCTTTGAGTCTATACACGAAGGCAAGCTGGAAGATTGGGAGACAATGATAGATACCAATATCAAAGGACTACTCTACATGACTCGTGCTATTTCGCCTTTGATGGTGAAAGCCAAAGCAGGACATATTATTAATGTATGCTCTACGGCGGGCAAAGAAGTCTATCCTAATGGCGGAGTCTACTGTGCTACCAAACACGCCGTAGATGCCCTTACAAAAGGGATGCGACTAGATTTGCATAGATACGGCATTCGAGTGAGTCAGGTCGCACCTGCCCACGTAGAAGAAACCGAGTTTGCATTGGTTCGCTTCGATGGCGATGCCAAACGTGCCCAAATTTACGACGATTTTCAACCACTGCGCGCTAGCGACGTCGCAGATACCATTTATTTCCTAGCCACCAGACCGAAACATGTCAATATCCAAGACATTGTTTTATTGGGTACTCAACAAGCTAGCTCTACGGTGATAGATCGAAGTGGTCGAGCAGATGAACAGGTGCAAACAGTAGAAGAGCAAGCAGCGGAAAGTTTACGGGAGGTATAGTGCCATAATGTATACTGTAAGCGGGATAAATCTGTGTAAGTAGTCGAATTGTAAAATTGTCCAATTGTCCAATTGATAGCAACATGCTATACAATTATTAGAAATACGAATAACGACTGTGCAGATTTCATTTTTCTTGGCATTTGACTCAGATGTAGTTCAGGTCAATATCCGCAAATTGGGCATACTTGTTGCGCGATCTCAAACACTCTACTAAGTCTCAAAAGTCTAGCAAAGCTGTCCCTACCAAAAAATGGAGTATTTTACCCGTTATTCGTATTAGAACCTGATAATTGTATGATGGAAATAGTCAATTCAACATTCTTTTATACTTCATCAGGTTGAGAAGTAGACAATTTAGAGGCGTGTATTTTGTTTCTGAACGAAGAAGTACGCAGTCTGATAGCCTCAGCTACCAAGACGAGGAGGTGATGAAGTTCAGGAGCAAAAGACGCCCTATAAAAGTTTAATTCTTAGCCTGATGAAGTATAGTTAATCAATTTTACAAAGTGGTTGAAATGTACTTTTTTATCCCAAATAGAGTCTAGTTGTTTGTCTTTACCAACCGATAAAGAAGAAAATGGAAGAAAATCAACAAGTATATCGTCTTTGGCAACCAATTAAATATTCGGAAATTTGGAAGGAATGTGATACTTCAATTCTCGATGATATATCAGCTTCATGGTTTAAACGGAGATTAATTTTAAAAGAGAATTCCTCTGAATACAACGATTTTTTAAACAGACTAAAGCGGGAACACGCCATCGAAACAGGCGTGATTGAAAGATTGTATGATTTAGATAAAGGAATAACAGAAACGTTTATCAAAGAAGGCTTCGTCAAATCGTATTTGAGTCACGGTGATACAGATATTCCCAAAAGTGAATTGATGAATCATTTGAATGATCATTTAGACGCTGTAAACTTCATTTTTGATGTCGTCAAAGAGAATAGACCTTTAACAACAGGATTTATCAAAGAGCTGCATCACCTTGTCACCCAACATCAAAAATATGCAGAAAGAAGAGATCAGTTTGGGAACAAACTACAGACTCCGTTATTGAAGGGCACTTATAAAGTAAGAGAAAATAATCCTACCCAAGATGACGGAACAAGAATCCTATATGCTCCCCCTGAGCATGTTGCTTCCGAAATGGATAATTTAGCCGGAATTTATAATGATCTAGTAGATAATAATGTCCATCCATTATTGGTGTCCTCTTGGTTTCATCACGCTTTTACGACTATTCATCCTTTTCAAGACGGTAACGGTAGAGTTGCGAGACTTCTAGCCAGTCTAATATTTATAAAATTTGGATACTTCCCAGTAACAGTTTTGAGGGAAGAAGCAAAGGTTAGATATATTGAGTCCTTAGAGCAAGCTGATAAAGGAGCACCACAGCTTTTGGTTACTTACTTTGGAGAGATTCAGAAGCGAAATATTCAGAAGGCTTTGAATATTCGAGAAGTGTCAAGTACATCGCTAGAAGAAGTACAACAAATATTTGCGCGTAAAATTGAAAATTGGCAATTACAAAAAGAAGAGGCTTATCAAAACCTTCTCAAAGAAAACCGAATGCAGGTTTTTAAATATTGTAGTGATGTACTGAATGAATTGAGAGACCAGATACAAAATCAATTAAATGGAGGTGTTGCAATAAATATTTCGAGTTGTTCATTCGATCGTCAAGACAGACAGTACTACTTTGACCAGCAAATAGTAAGGTATGCCAGCAAATACGATTACTTTTTCAATAGAACATTGCCTAAGTCATGGATTACTTACGGTATTGAATTATCAGAAAATAAAAAATACCAACTAGGTATTTCCATTCACCACTATGGATATGATGATACTACTTTGGCAATAGGTTCATTTCTTGAATACAAAGCTGAACGTCAAGACGAACAACTTGATGTTACACTACCCTTAGATATTCCACCTCATGTTATTTCGATTGATGATAATATCGAAGGAAAAAAGAAGAACATTAGAACTTATATTGAAAATGTAATGACCTCAACATTGGCTCAAATAGCAAGTGAAATTAACTAATGAAGAGGGAAAGGTAAGTGGGGAATATGGCTAGACACAATTGGCAGCATCTATCACCAACTGTGTCTAGCCCAATCTATCCCCATTCCGCTGTTGAATTGGTATGTAATAAAATCTACTAAATAATTGATAATTAATTAGGCGTGTACGAAGTTTTTGGCAATGCTTGAAGTAAACTCTAGTAAAGCTCCTGAGATCGCGCAACAAGTATGCCCAAAGGGTTCTTATGGACGGAAACACAAATTTCAACTTATTTTTCTCCAAAAAAATAAGTTGAAATTTGTGTTTCCGTCCGAAGAAACTTACGGAGCATACTTGTTGCTCAATTTTCTTGCATTGGCTCAGGCTGTTTCCCAGTAAAATGTTAACAAAGCTGAGACTTCATACAGCCCTAATAATTAATTGCTTATGTAAAAATAAAAGATGCCACTCTTTTAACGGAACGGGA
>JBCDKV010000148.1:0-9428 GCA_038746215.1 Bacteroidota bacterium
AGCGGCAGCAGCATTATTTTTATTTCCTTTCACAACGGTGATACGCTCAATAGGTGGCATTTTAAAATGATCTGCAAAAAGCTCCTCCTGACTTAAAGGCTGCGTAGGAAATAGGAAATAAGCCATCATCATTACCCCAACTAGAGATGCTGCCAACAAAGCCCATTTATAGCGAAGATGAAAGGGAACAACCTTAGCTTCACGAGTACCATTAGCCGTTTGTATCATTTCGTGCCAATGCTTTTCTGCGAAAGCTTCTGTCACCTTTTTGCCTTCTGCAACCTCATCCCTAAAATACGCTTCCACTGCTTCCACCAGCCGATCATCTTGCGCCAATGCTGCCTCGAAAGCTGCGACTGCTTCCTCGCTCAATTTATCCTCTACGTAGTCTGCTACTTGACCGAAATACTTTGATTGTTGTTTATCCACGCGACTAATTTTTCATTGATGCTCTCAATCGTTTAATACACCTCACTTTAATAACGCCGATTGTGTTGGCATTCGCATAACCCAGTCGATCTGCAATGTCAGCAGCTTCGTAACCTGCAAATACAAGGCTGAGCAATGCTGTACATTTTGGTGCCACTATTTCAAAGCTTGCCAATATGGCTTCGATGGCAGCAGCTGCTTCTGTCCTTTCAGTTACTGGCATATTTTCGTGGAGTTCTTCGGTAGGGGGAGTTGATTTACGGTTGATGAACTTCAGACACTTATTGCGGTGTATCTTTTTCCAATAGGTCAAAATACTTGCTTTTGCTGGCTGATAACGCTCCTGCTCAATCGCTTTGACCAATGCCAGCATACTATCATTAAAAATACTGTATTGATCCGACTGCACCCGAATCCCCAAGCCCTGAGCTTCTAATCTTGCGTGCTGCCTGTACAGCCGTTGTCGACACAACCACAGCAAAACCAGCTCTTTAGACCTTCCGCCTGCCTTAATTCCTGCTACGATCTCTAGATCGGTGTATTTCTTTTTCATTTATCTATTGGGCTAATTCGTGCAGCATCTTAACACGAGTATCAAGAAATTGTACGCAAAATATCATTTTTTTTGAGTGGGGTGTTAATGTTTGACTTTTTGGTGGGTAATGGGGAGGGTAGAAAGATTATTCAAAATACACTTCCAATGAAAATAAGCAGAGATCAAATTGCAGTGACTAAAAACAAAGGAAAAGGATGGAAAATCATTGCTTTCAAAGAAATTATGTATTGCGAAGCTGATGGTAGTTATACAAAAATCTACTTAGCTGGCGGAGAATATCTCACTGCCTCCAAGAATTTAGGCACATTAGAAGCGCACTTACCAAAAGATGTATTTATAAGGGTCCATCATAAGTATTTGGCAAATCGCTATTTTTTCTCAGAAATTCATATGGATGACGGCTGTGCAGTTGTACTCAAAAATGGGACATCTCTAAAGGTCTCTCACAATAGAAAAGCGGGTGTAATTACAGCTTTTGAAAAATTTTAACTGGAAAGATATGCTCAAAAAAGGTATAGTTATTAAACAATATGAGGCAGATATAGAATGGCAATAATTGATCATATGATTCTTTCGTAGTTTTAGAATGTCAATGTGAGCAATTGTAACAGCACATGCACTGGTCTAAAAATCGCCTGAAACACTGCTAATTAGACTTTAATATCAATCAAGATGAAAAATCAACACCTATCATTACTTAGGGAATTTGTAGAAAATAAGCTACTCAAATTTTGCGAAGCTATTTTTCCTTTAGTCAAGGCGAAAAACACAGGCATAGCAAGGCTACGGCGAGGCTTTTCAACACAGAATAAAGGAAAAAGAGTGAGTACAATGGGTAGGTTATATTTTACAAATTTCCTCATTATCATTTTTGCTATCTATTCCTCTCCTATCATTGCAATTGATTGGTTGGGAGGAGAGGGTAACTGGGAAACACCCAGCAGATGGAGTTGTAATTGTATACCTTCCATGAGCGATGCAGTTTATATTCCAGAAAATTCTTACGTTATCATCAACGGCAGTGCGCAGGCAAGTTCTATTAGGATTCAAGAAACTTCTCGATTGTTGAATAACTCAGGAGTAGTTACTCGCTACATCGCAAACTATGGAAAGGTAACAAATGCAAGTGGAGGAATAATAACTATTGACGATCATAGTGGCAATGGAATTTTGAATTGGGTAGATGCTGAATTTTATAATCTTGGCACGCTGAATATAAGTCGTGTAAGCGAATATGGCATAAGAAGCTTAGGCTATTTTGAGAATGATTTTACAGGTACTATTAATATTTCCAATCTATACTGGGGTGATGCTTTCTACAATGATGGGGGTATACTAGTCAATCAGTATGTAATAGACGTTTCAAATATTCCTGATAATGGGATGATTAATCATCGAGATGGATCAATCACAAATAACGGCAATATTTCAATTAGTAATATACAAAAAGTCGGTTTGTCGGCAGGAACCTTTAGCAATAGTGGGACACTACGTATCGAAGATGTCAGTAAGGATGGTGCTACCCGTCTTGCAAGCCATATAAGTATCAGTGGATCAACAAAAAAATTGACTAATACAGGAGTTATAGAGATTCCTCCGCCGATTGCTAGTGGGCTTACTGGTAATATTAATACAATTGGCTGCAATCAGGGAGGAATATTGGACAATATCGGTACGATTTCAGCAGTAGGAAATATTTATTATTGCGGAGGAACAGTCGGAGGTAATTTAACTGTCGGAAATACAAATACAATTAAAACACTATCTTTAGAACCTAGCAAAACTATTAATGGAGAACTCAATATAGAAATAGCAGGAAATGGAAATGCAGGTGCAACCAACGGGTATGATCGACTCAATATTCGTGGAACAGGAAATATCAGTGGAGCATTAAATTTATCCTTACTAAATAACTTTGAACTTGAATTTGGTGATAAGTTTCAAGTTGTAACCTGTAATAATGGCTGCAATGGTAGTTTCAATACATTTGTGCCCCCAACAGCAAATAATGGAGGAGAATGGAACATCATTTACAATACAAATAATATTGAAGTTGTCTACAATGCACCGCTTAATAACGCTCTATACTTTGACGGTGTAAATGATTACATCATCGGAAATGGAGACCCCACTCTGGAGCTATCTAAAGGAACAATAGAACTTTGGATTACCCCACAATCTAAGCCTACCAAACAAACATTTTTAGCCTATCGCAATGAGACAGGTTCGAAGACGCGATATTTGTGGAACTTTCTTGAAAATTTAAGTGGTATAGGGTTTTGGAATGGTAGTGAATATACGACACTGAATTATAACTTTAATGCAGGACAAACCTACCATCTTGCTTTTGTAGAAAATGATAACTTTCTCAATACTTACATTGATGGCAATTTCTACATAGGTTATCAACGACAATTTGGGAGTGCAACGGGAGATGATATGCGCTTAATATTGGGTGTTGACTATCCATTATCCGAATATTTTAATGGACAAATAGACGAGGTACGTATTTGGAATCGTGCCCTCACAGATGCAGAAGTACAATCACACATGAATTGTAGATACGCAGTGCCTGAAAATTGTTTAGTAGCCTACTATACTTTCAATCAAGGAACTGCTGGAGGAAATAATGTTTCTGAAACCATATTGGTAGATGCCACAGAGAATGACTTAGATCTTACTTTAATGAACTTCGCGCTTACAGGAACGAGTTCAAATTGGATCGCATCAAATGCTCCCTTAAGCAATATTTGTCCTGCGAACAACTACGAATGCTCGCCCTCCTTCTCAAATTGTCAAAACGATTTCTATGTCCAACCATTTTATCTTATCACTTCCGACTATAACTATGTTCAGGCAGAGTACGACACGATCGTATCAGCGATGGAAGAAATACAGGCTTGGTATCAGGTCGCAACGGGAGGTAAAACATTTCGCTTAGGAAATCAAGGCGATCCTATTGTAGTAAATTTGCCAAATACTTCTGTCTACTACGAAGAAGACTATTGGACGCGTATTTTAGATGATCTGACTACTCTAGGATACACTAATTTTCAATCAGGTGTTATCAACCTACATTGGATAAAAGGTGGTGGTGGCGTAGCACTCGGGGCGCAAGCGTGTGGTAGCAATTGTGGAACAGGAATGGTTGGGATGGATTTATTTCCCACTTTTAATACTCAACAGTTTTTTAGTTGTCCTAATGCCTCGGGTGGTGTCGCTGCCTATCCCTGTACGCCTCTTGGAGCAGCAGCACACGAACTTGGACACTGCTTTGGGCTACCACATCCTATTGACCGAATAGAAACCAGTGCAGTTGCAAATCACAGCGTGATGCAAACACATTGGAATTATCCTTATAATTATGCGCCTGCTGGTGAATCACCATGGGGTTTTTTAAGCCTAGAAAGACAGACCTTACTAAGAAATCCTTTCTTTTGCGACAATGTAGACGTAAAAATTGAATATGACGAAAAACCAATTGTCAATCTACCTAACCTAGGAAGTTTTCCCTTCGCTGATTTCACTTTTACCATGCTTGGTGGCAATGTTATATTTGAAAATATATCACTCGATAGTGAAATTGATTACTGGACTTTTGGAGACGAAACAGGTTCTAATTTGACAAATCCTATCCATACTTTTGGCTCAGCTACTACTTATGAGGTAAGACTCAGAGTAAGTAATTCGGAAGCAATGATGGATATGTACTATATGCCCATTCAAATTGATAGCATTTGCAAGCATACATTGAATGTAAATGACTTATCGTTACCAAGTGCTACCTATCAAGCGACTAACTATTTATATTCCAATAGCAGTATTGCTAATGAAGAGACTGTAAATTTCACAGCAGGAGAACAGATTTTATTATCACCCAATTTTCACGCAGAACTGGGAAGTAGTTTCAGTGCTAGAATAGCAACATGTAATGCTGAACAGCAGCAGCGTATTCTAGCTAAAAATAAACAAAGAAATTCTCCCTTGCACGATGACTTTAGGCATATTAGAAAGAAAGACGAAAAACCCATTTCACCTATGTATGCGAATTGCACTAAGCAAGCGACTGATCTCTTTGAAGAAAGAACACATAGAATGAAAAGTATTCACCACTTAGAGATTATCCCAAATCCTGCCAGTACCTTTTTCACAATTAAAGCTGATTATAACTATGATGAGTTGACCTTATATAATTCCTTTGGAGAAGTAGTTAGAAAATTACATGACGTCGGTACTACTACTAATATGGATGTATCAAACTTGCATGATGGTATCTACTTTTTATCAGCTAAATCAAGCCAAAAAATTGCTACGCGAAAAATAATAATAGAATAAATTAGAATCACTTGTAAGGTCATAAGCTTATGTATTCTAAGGACTTTCGCTCACCAACCCCAAAACAATCCCCTTTAACCCCTTCAAAATCCGAAAGATGTCGAATACTTCTAGTTTAGAGGTGGAAGAATAAGGTTTACTGATAGCATACTGGTTGCCGTCCAAAACCATAAAGTACCAGTTTTCACCCGTTACAAAGCAGCCATAGATGGGAATACGTCTTTCATTGAGGGCTTGTCCAGCTAACATAGCAGCTAGGTTTTGTCCAGCGGGATCACCAGAAGAATCAGATTCTTTTTTGAACTCATGGAAGGCAAAGTAAGGAAGTCTTGGGGAGCGATAGCCAGAAGCTAGCAAACCGTCCGTTTTACCGAGCAGTTCAATGTCATTGATAGTGGCATGAAGGCTGCGTTGAGCAAAAAAATTGAATTTTGGATGCGTAAAACGTACCATAGCAAAAAGTGGACCAATGAAATTGAGGCTAAGTTCTTGCTCGTTCCAATGCAACACATTCAATTCAAGATGCTCCCTAAAACTCAAAAGTTGCTGACGTTCTATTTCAGTAAGATCAACTTGCGTGTGAAGCCAAGCATCTAAAACACTTAAATTAAATGGAGATTCCAATTGAAAAGTATGCTCTAGATAAGCTAGCGTACAATTTGAAAAATTGACCTTTTCCATATTCTTTCATTTTACACAAAACACGAGAAAGAAGCCGAAAGTTGCTTATCCCAAACCCCTCACAAACAAACACATTTTTTCAAAACTAAAAACACATCAAAATGAAAATGAACAACATTTTCCTAGCCATACCTATGGCATTACTCCTCTTCAGTTGCACACCAGAAAAACTGGATGTAATACCCGAATCGACTGCCTATACCTTTAGTGATATTGATCTATCACAGGGCGTTTCCAAGTGGTTGGACGAGGCGCAGCAAAGCCGATTTTCGACGGCAGAATTGGCGGAGCTAGATGCTTTACTGTCGGATGGACAACTGCCGAATGCCGTAGAAAGTCGCACCACTGTAGAAGTTCCCGCTGAATCTGAGGATGCCTTGGCAGCAGCGATTGCGGAAGCAGGCGAAGGCGGTATGGTCGTCTTAAAAGCGGGTAATCACTTTGAGTCGGCGACGGTAGATATTAACCAGCGGGTCACGATTCGTGGAGAGAAAGGGGCGATCTTGATTTCGGATGTGAAACCATTGGGACAAGTGGGTTTTGTGCAAGCGGCTTTGCACATTAAAGATGCGGATAATGTCGCTATCATTGGCGTCACAATTCAGCCTGCGACTGCACCAGGTGGTACGGGCATCTTAATTCAAAATGCCAAACGTACGTTTGTGGTGCGCAATACCATGAACGAATTGCAACTAGGTGTTTTTGTAGAAGAAGGTGACCAAACACGCGTGGTGCAGAATACGGTCAACAGTAGCTTGGCTTGGGCAACGGGCGAGTTGGTGACGGCGAGTGGCATCACCATTTTGAATGGCAATCAGGTGCGTATCGTAGGCAACAACGCTAATTCTGGCTTCTTTGGCGTGTTCAGTGCCGATGAGAATGGATTGTATCTTGGCAATACAACGAACGGCAATGCCATCGGTCATATATTATGTAAGGTTCCGACGGCTTATCCCCTACCCGATGGTTCGGTGGTGGGTTCTAAGACCTCTGCTACCAATTGGCTATCGCTTTACAACGAAGCCAATCAAAACGGTGCGATTGGCTATCTAATCATCGACGGTGCAACGGACAACTATTTGGCGGGCAACGAGGCAAGCGGCAATGTGGTTTACGATATTGAATTGGCAGGTGCATCGGAGCGATTTGGCTTCCCCACGCCACCCAGCGTAGCGAATACTGTACTAGTCGGAGCAGGACAGAGCGTAAAAGATTGCGGAGACGGCAATGAAGTAACGGGCGGTGTGGCAGTTGATCTTGTAGCGAGTCCTTGCAATTAAATAGTCATTCGACTTTGCTGGTAAGCTTGGAAGTTTTCGGATCGGTGAGCGAGGAAGTACGGACGCTTACCGATCCGATAGACGGTAACTGCTCAGCAATTCTACTACCATTTTCCAAAACACAACAAAACACTAACATGAAAAAAATAATCCTCCTATTCTTATTTCTTGCTTGGCACACCACCAATCACGCTCAGTGGACAACCCAAGACATCGGTACAGGTCGTTTCCATTTGGGTGCTGCCGCTACGGATAGTCTCCTATTTTTTGTAGGCGGAACACTCAACGGTCTAGTTCCGAGTGCTGCGGTGAACATCTACAACACCAACACACAGCTTTGGTCACAAACAGAGCTGTCCAGTCGGCGTTCCTTTCCAGCGACCGTAGCAACCAACGATCAGGTTTTCGTGGCGGGCGGTAATGACATCAGAACCAACGGTGCTTCAAAAGTAGTGGACATCTATGATGTGGCTACTGAAACTTGGTCACAAACCGAACTTTCCGTAGCCCGTTCGGGTATTGCAGCGGTTCAGGTTGGCGATAAAGTCATTTTTGCAGGTGGCGGAACAATCGACGCTTTTTTGAGTGGATTTCAGACGTCGGATGTAGTCGATATTTATGACTTGACAACTCAAACTTGGGATACCGCCCGTCTGTCGCAAGCTCGCTTTTTCATGGCAGCAACTACGGCTGGTGATAAAGCTTACTTCGGAGGCGGTGTCATTGACAACAATACGATGAGCAAGCGAGTAGATATTTACGATGCCACAACGAATACTTGGTCGATAGATAGTCTTTCCATAGAACGAGGATTGTTAGCTGCAACTACAGTTCAAAACCAAGTCATTTTCGCAGGTGGTCACGATGCAGATGGCGTCAGTCTAGCCGATGTGGATATTTACGACACCAATACACAGAACTGGACGACGGATCAACTTAGTGTTCCAAGAATGGGAGCTGGTGCGGTAACTGCCTGCGGAAAAGCCTATTTTTTAGGTGGTGGCGATAACGATTGGGACACCAAAATCGTCGTTGGTGCTAATACACAGGTTGACATCTATGACCCCAGCACAGCTACTTGGACGACAGATAATTTAAACGCCAAAAGAGCTTTAGCTGCTGCCGCTGCGACTGACAATACGCTTGCTATACTAGGTGGATTTGATCCACAGTCAGGCATTCAAAATACAGCAGAAACTTTGGTGTGCGAATTAATCAGTCATCAAGAAGGTTGGCAACAACATCCAAGCTGGCAGATATTCCCCAACCCCAATTCAGGGCAATTCACCTTAGCTACTGCGCAACCGTACCAGCAGATAATATTATACGATAGCTGTGGCAAAGAAATTATTCGCACTACTGCGAATAATACGCTCGAACGATTTGATTTTTCTTTTCTCCCAAAGGGTTTATATTGGGTTATACTACAAAACGAAAGTGGTATGTTTTCTAGCAAAAAGATCATAATAGAAGGCGAGTAATCAAACTTCATTCTGGCAAAGCAAAAGCAATATATTGATTTCCCTTTGCAGTTCCCAGTTTCGTTCCACCACAGGCAAGTGCAATGTATTGCTTACCATCAACTTGATAAGTCGAGGGCGTAGCAAAGGCAGCGAATGGAAGTGCTTGTTCCCAAAGTAATTGCCCCGTCTTTTTGTCGAAGGCTCGGAAGTAACCATCCTTGGTGGCGGCAATAAAGAGCAATCCACTAGCGGTAATGATCGGTCCACCGTAGTTTTCTACGCCCGTATTTTTGATGCCTTTTGCTAGTAGTTGCGGTTCGTGTCCCAATGAAATTTTCCAGAGGTAGTCACCCGTATTCAAATCAATAGCACTCAATGTTCCCCAAGGCGGCGCGATGGCAGGGAGTCCGTTGCTATCCAAAAATTTATTATAGCCCGTACTTTTGTAGGGCAGCCATACTTTTTGCTTCGTGCTAGTTGCTGCTACTTCTTGTTTTTCATCGCCATACAAATAAGCTACGATAGCTTGCCTTTC
Source organism: Bacteroidota bacterium (assembly GCA_038746215.1). Lineage (GTDB taxonomy): Bacteria > Bacteroidota > Bacteroidia > Chitinophagales > Saprospiraceae > JAAUTG01. The sequence continues at coordinate 9,280 of JBCDKV010000148.1, forward strand.
TGTTGCCGAAAGCATTGGGAAACTTGGCATCATGCCTTTACCATTGCTGATGATATTGGACACAAAAGCCTTGTCCCTTCTTTTATCAATATCTATGAGGGAAGGAATATTGGAGAGCGCAGCTTGATCGGCGCGATGACAACTCGTGC